>JBKHER010000048.1:0-11911 GCA_046540715.1 Halothece sp. | reverse complement strand
AGCAATATGATCTGATTTGTAAAAAGTCCCCCCTAAATCCCCCCTCACCCCCCTTTGTAAGGGGGGAATTCAAGGGGGGAACAACTGATTTAGTAGAGCTATATTTGATCACCAATCACGAATAACAATCTTTAATCAAATTATTATCATGACTTCTCCCGCCGATTTTATCCCGCCTCTTGCCCAAAAATTAACCGAAAAAAACTCTTGCCAACTAATTTCTCAAGTGAGGCAAACCTCAATTATAACCTCTTTTCATTCTCAAGACATTAACACTACTTATATTCAAGGAGGAAAAGGAGAAATCCCCATATTACTTTTACATGGATTTGATAGTTCTTTAATGGAATTTCGTCGGCTATTTCCTAAATTAACCCCAATAACAGAAACGTTTGCCGTTGATTTTTTTGGCTTTGGCTTAACTGATCGCCCTTTAGATATTCCAGTAACACCAGAAAATATTAAAGCTCATCTTCATGGTTTTTGGCAACAATTAATTAAACGTCCCATGATTTTAATTGGCGCTTCTATGGGCGGTGCTGTTGCCATTGATTTTGCCCTTACTTATCCTGAAATTGTCCATAAATTAGTGTTGCTTGATAGTGCTGGTTTTGCTGGAGGTCCGGCGATGGGAAAATTAATGATTCCCCCTTTAGATCGATTAGCTACTGGCTTTTTAAGAAATGTCAAAGTCCGACAAAAAATTAGTGAAAATGCTTACTATGATCGCCGTTTCGCTAGCGAAGATGCCCTCTATTGTTCCATGTTACATTTAGCCCATCCCAACTGGTCAAAAGCCCTAATTTCCTTTACCAAAAGTGGCGGTTATAACTTTCTCAGTTCTAGAATTAGCCAGATTACTCAGCCCACATTAATTATCTGGGGAGAAGAAGATAAAATCCTCGGAACTAAAGATGCCACCAAATTTGAAAAGACAATTCCTAATAGTAAGCTAGTGTGGATTCCAGAATCGGGTCATGTTCCCCATTTAGAAAAACCTGATTTAACCGCAGAAGCAATATTGCTATCAGAAAAAGACTAATCAGGAAGACTGAAGTTGATTGATCGCGCTATCGTAAAGAAAGATGAAGTTATCAAAACTGAAATAAAACTCCATGACCACTACCACCACCCAACTCAATCCGTTACTGATTGGCGAAGGATTACCGCCGTTCCCTGAGATTAAACCGTACCATATTGTCAGTGGAATTAAGCAACTATTAGCAGAACTAGAGGAACAGTTAACCGACCTTGAAACAACAGTTACGCCAACTTGGGAAGGCGTTGCTGAACCCTTAACCGCTATTGAAGAACGTCTTAATTGGAGTTGGGGCATTGTTAACCATTTAATGGGTGTCAAAAATAGCGAAGAATTACGAGAGGCTTACGAAACCATCCAGCCAGAAGTGGTTAAGTTTATGAATAAACTTAGTCAAAGCAAACCCATTTATCAAGCATTTAAGTCTCTCCGCAATAGTTCAGAATGGGAAAACCTCGATGCAGCGCAAAAACGCATTGTTGAATCTTCTCTCCAAGATGCAGAACTCTCAGGGGTAGGGTTAGAAGGAGAAGCCAAAGAACGGTTTAATGCGATTCAATTAGAGTTAGCAGAACTCTCCACCCAATTTTCTAATCATGTTCTCGATGCTACGAAAGCCTTTACGCTGAAATTAACCACCCCAGAAGAAGTGGCAGGATTACCGCAAAGTGCGCTTAGTTTAGCGGCTCAAATTGCGCGTCAAAAGGGAGAAGAAGATGCAACTGCTGAAAATGGCCCTTGGGTGATTACCCTCGATGTTCCTAGTTTGATCCCATTCCTTAAACACAGTCAACGGCGCGATTTAAGAGAGAAAGTTTATCGGGCGTTTATTACTCGTGCTTCTAGTGGCGAATTCGATAATAACCCGATTATTGAAAGGATTTTGAAGTTACGGAAAGAGAAAGCCCATTTACTGGGGTTTGAAAACTATGCTCAATTAAGTTTAGCCAAAAAAATGGCTCCTGATGTGGAAGCGGTGGAACGGTTATTAGAAGAGTTACGTCAGGTTAGTTATGAGGCGGCACTATCAGAACATGAGCAGTTAAAAGCCTTTGTTAAAGCCAAAGGTGCGCCAGAAGCGGATGACTTGCAACCTTGGGATCTTAATTATTGGGCGGAACGACAACGGGAAGAAAAGTTTGCCTTTAATGCAGAAGAATTACGTCCTTATTTCCCTCTTAATCAAGTGTTAGAGGGGCTATTTAGCATTACCGAAAACCTCTTTGGGGTAACGATTACTTCTGCGGATGGAGAAGCCCCAGTTTGGCATTCTGAAGTTCGCTTTTTCCGTATTAAGGATAAGCAGGGAAATCCCGTGGCTCATTTTTATCTTGATGCTTATTCTCGCCCAGAAGAAAAACGCGGTGGGGCGTGGATGGATGAATGTCTCAATCGCGGCAAAATCAAGGATGCAAAAGGTAACCTGAAAACTCGTTTACCTGTTGCTTATCTCACCTGTAACCAAACGCCACCTGTGGATGGTCAACCTAGCTTAATGACGTTTGATGAGGTGGAAACTCTGTTCCATGAATTTGGTCATGGTTTACAACATATGTTGACCAAGGTGGATTATCCTGGGGCGGCGGGTATTAATAATGTGGAGTGGGATGCGGTGGAATTGCCAAGCCAGTTTATGGAAAATTGGTGTTATCATCGCCCTACGTTATTCAAGATGGCAAAACATTATCAAACGGGAGAACCCTTACCAGAGGAGTATTATCAGAAGTTACTCCAGGTGCGGAATTATCGCAGTGGTTCAGGAATGTTGCGCCAACTGCATTTTAGTTTCTTAGATTTAGAATTACACGCCCACCATGATCCCGATAGTGGGGAGACCCCGAAACAAGTGCGCGATCGCGTTGTTCCCACCACCACTGTTATCCCACCGCTTCCTGAAGATTCCTTCCTGTGTGCCTTTGGCCATATTTTTGCCGGTGGCTATGCCGCAGGCTATTACAGCTATAAATGGGCAGAAGTCCTGAGTGCTGATGCCTTTGCCGCGTTTGAAGAGGCGGGGTTAGAAGATAATACTTCTCTGGCACAAGTGGGAGAAAAATTCCGTGAGACTGTTTTAGCTTTAGGGGGTTCGGTTCCTCCTATGGAGGTGTTTAAGCAATTTCGAGGGCGAGAACCGAAAACTGAGCCATTGTTAAGACAGAGTGGACTTTTGACTAAGGAACGCTATAAAATCTAGCTTTTTGCCTCCATCCAATTTTTCCCAACACTCATTTCTACTTCTAGGGGAATAGTTAGCTTGACTGCTTCTTCCATAATCCTTTTAATTTTTGGTTGTAATTCCTCCCATTCTTCAGGATGAATTTCAAAGACTAACTCGTCATGGACTTGTAGGAGTAAGCGACTTTGATAAGAGGCTAATAATTCCCCTAATTTGACCATTGCTAGTTTAATAATATCAGCGCTTGATCCTTGAATGGGGGCATTGGCGGCGGCGCGGAGATTTTCACTTTCTTCTCTTCCTAGTTTTAAGCGATCTAAATCAATGCAATCAGGATCGCTTCCTTTTAATTTTTCAAGGGGAGTGCCATTAAAATAGAAGTATCGCCTACGCCCCCAAATGGTTTCCACATATCCTTGCGCGATCGCGCTTTTTTTCTGTCTTTCTAAATACTCAAAAACTTGGGGATAACGAGAATGATATTTCTCAATAAAGTCTTTTCCTCTTTGATTACTGACTGCAGCTTCTCTGGCAAATCGTTGCGCCCCCATGCCATAAATCACCCCAAAATTAATCGTTTTTCCTAAGCGTCTTTCTTCGGGGGTAATGTCTTCTTTTTCAAATAATAATTGGGCGGTAACAGTATGAACATCTTTTCCAGTTTGATAGGCATCTAATAAAATTGGTTCTTGACTAAAATGAGTCAGAATTCTTAATTCAATTTGAGAATAATCTGCCGCCACTAATAGCCAATTTTTTTCTGGAAGAAAAGCGCGACGGATTTGTCGAGAAAATTCTGTGCGAATGGGAATATTCTGTAAATTCGGATTTGAGGAAGACAGTCTTCCTGTTGTCGTGATCGCTTGATTAAAATCAGTATAAATGCGTTGGGTTTTAGGATTCACTAAACTAGGAAGTGCCTCGACATAAGTTGATTTTAGTTTCGATAAGGTACGATGTTCGAGAATGAGATCAATGATGGGGTGATCCCCTTGTAATTTTTCTAAAATGGCATGATTTGTCGAGTAACCTGTTTTAGTTTTCCGCGACTTTTTCCGATTTAAGTCCAGTTTTTCAAAGAGAATATAACTCAGTTGCTTAGGAGAATTGAGATTAAACGTTTCACCAGCCAGTTCATAGGTTTGGCGTTCAATATTTACTAATTTTTGTCCAATTTCTTCGGATAACGTTTGCAGATATTCGGTATCTATTCTAATTCCCCAGTATTCCATTTCTGCTAAAATTGGTTCGAGGGGAATCTCAATCTGTCTTAAAAGTCGATCTAACTTCGGAATTGCCTCTAATTCTGCCGCTAATAAGAGTGTTAATTGATAAGTCGCATAAGCATCCATCCCACAATATTCAGCGACCGTTTGAATATCTAAATCAGCAATGGTTTTGTTTTTTGCAATCTCTAACTCTTGATAACTTTTTATCGTCAATTCAGGTAAATATTTAGCGGCTAATTCGCTTAAATTATGATTGCGTTCGGGATGTAAGACATAGCTTGCTAGCATGGTATCAAAAACGACCCCTGATAACTGAATCCCGAAATGGCGAAAGACTAGGCGATCAAATTTGGCATTTTGTAACGTTTTAGGATAGTCTTTGCTTTCTAAAAGGGGACGTAAGGCTTCCCGAATTTCTGTTGCTTCTAAACAAGTTCCTTCTGTATGTTGAATCGGAATATAAGCGGTATCTGTTAGATTCGTTCCCCAACAACACCCAATTCCTACTAAGTTTGCCTCACGGGGTTTTAAGCCTGTTGTTTCTGTATCCCAACTGACGGGATAAGATTGATCTTGATACTGCTTTAAGGTTGTAATCAGTTGCTGCAATTTCTCAGCAGTATCAATAATTTCAGGTTGAACTGTTACTGATAAATTTTGTTGCTGTTTGGTTTCTTCGGCAGTAAAAAAGTCAAGGCTTTCATCTTCACTGTCTTGATCAACGTCGAGAGTATTATTACCGCCAAGTTGCTGTTGTAAATAGTCTAACTGACTGAGAAACTTTTTGAGTTCTAATTTGGCAAGTAAGGGTTTTAAGGTGGCTAAATTAATGCCTTTTAGCTTACAATCATTAAGGGTAATATTGAGGGGAACATCGGTTTGAATTTGGGCAAGATACTGAGAGTGTTCGGCATCGGCTTTCCCTGTTTCTAGTTTTGTCTTAGTTGCGCCTTTGATTTCGCTAATCTGTTCATAAATGGTTTGGAGATTTCCATATTCTTGGAGGAGTTTAACCGCCGTTTTTTCTCCAATTCCTTTTACCCCTGGAATGTTATCGGATTTATCGCCACAAAGGGCTTTATAATCAACCACTTGGGAAGGGTTAATGCCAAGGGTGGTTTGGACATCTTGAACCTGATATTCTTGGATGGTTTTTGACCCTTTTAAGACTGATTTATCCAGATAGAGAACACTAATTTGTTCCGTGTCATCAATGAGTTGGAATAAATCGCGATCGCCGCTGACAATTTTAGTCAGATAACCTTGTTCTTTTCCTTGAGTGGCTAAAGTTCCCAAAACATCATCTGCTTCATACCCTTCGGCGGTAATGACGTTTAAATTCAGGGCAGCGAGAATTTCTTGTAAATTAGCTAAGTCAGGGATAAAATCATCAGGAGTTTCAGCGCGATCGGCTTTATAAGTAGTATCCGCATCATGACGGAAAGTGGGTAACCCTAAATCAAACGCGATCGCGACCGCCTCTGGTTTTTCCGCCTCTAAGACTAATAATAAGGATTTGAGAAATCCAAAGCAAATACTCGTCGGGGTGCCATCAGAGGCTTTTAACCCCCCTTCCCGGCCCTTGGCAAAGGCATAATAAGCACGAAAGGCAAGGGAATGACCATCGACTAGCAGTAAAACGGGAGAATTATTTTTCATCGGTTATTCGGGATTCGTTTCTGGTTCTAACCAAACAATGCGACGCTGATTGGGCTTAATTTGATAGGTGTGTTGCTGCCAAATTTCCTCACTTTGATAGGGATCAAAATTGCGTGTAAACTCCTTATTCAGGCGATCAACACGGGCTTGGGTCTGTTCTGTCTCCTTTTCTACCTCTTCTAATCTTGCGAGTTGAGTTTGATAATTCGGGATGAGTTTACTTAAAGCAGCGATCGCGACAGCAATGATGAAAGCATTCGTTAAAATTTTGGCACTAATTTCGAGAGTTAAGCCACCATAACGGGGAAATTGACGGTGAGTGACTTTGCGATTGTGACGTTGACGACTTGGGCGAGTTTTGGTTGCAGACATCCTACCAGATAGAGACTAAAAATAATGGTTTCAGCCCTATATTACCGATTTTCCCCTCTCAGTGATAATGCTGGAATCACAAAAAACCGCCTATAGTTAGAACTCATAGGCGGAATTAGGAGGTATTAGGGATTTAAGCGAGCATTCAACCTATTTATAAAGTTCGGTTGCCAGACGAAATGCCATAATACCAGGGATTAATGCAATGACTAACGCCACAAAGACTTGTGTTTCTGATATACCCATAATTAATTATCTCCTTATTAACTAGTATCCAATCCCTACTTTGCAGTATTTTAGGCAAAAAAAAACACAACTTGTTACAAAAGGCAACAAAATTTTTACCCCAGTTTGACAAGATTTATAGTCATCAGCGCGATCGCGGGAAGAAGAAACCTTTAGTGATCCTGTTTTCAGGGAATCATTTCTAATTCACTGCCACTCCTCCCAATCATTATTAAAAATAGATGTATCTGGAAACGCAGTGGGATTGCCATTATTTTCTAAGCGTTGCCGTAGCCTTTGTAATTGCTCATTAGAATAGAAACGTCCATCCACTAATTCATAAGGATAAACCTCTTCTTCTAAGGCAAATACTGCCGTTGTACCAGCAGCTGCCCCCACTGACCATTCAAAGGAATGAACCCGATAAGCCGCAGCGGCAATGTGACTGGTAGCGATACTTTTTCCCGCAATGAGAAAATTATCAATGTCTTGGGGAATTAAAGCACGTAAGGGAATTTGAAAGGGATAAGCCTGTCCGCCCCCTTGTCTTTCTCCTTCTCGTTCGGTATTACCTGGTTTTTCTGGGGGATGTTCGGTCATACAGGGGTGAAAATCAATGGCATAGTGAGCAATGCCCACTGAGTCTGGATAAATGCGCGATCGCGCTCTTTGGTCCGTTTCTTCCCCTAACATCGCAGCGATCGCGTTTCTTCCCGCTAACTCCTGTTTTAACCACTGATATTCTGCACTAGATAGTCTCTGTTGATATTCCTCGCCAGTGAGATCATTACGAGTAATATCCACTTCCCACACAGTAAAGCCATCGGGATAACCTTCCCCTTCCCGTCCAATGATTCGCCGCCCTTCTCGAATATAGGGATATTTAGACAAGCCATGTTCCGTTCCCATCGGAGAGTCTAACCCACTCAAAAAACGGTTATTAGGATGTGGTTGCTTAAACTCATCTCCTAATTGGGAATCAGTAGTTCCTGCCACTAGCCAATGGAAAAAGCCTAAAGCATGTTCTTCAGCCCTTGCAAGGGTTTCAATACGGAGTCCTCCCATCCAGCCACCAGCATCCAACTGTCCAGAGGCTTCCAACTGTTCACGGGTATAAATGAAATTATCCTCAGCAGTTCCGGGGCGATAATCATTTCCCCATGTCCAGTTTTGCATAGAGATATCACCGGGAGTAGGTTTAGTGAAACCCAGGCCACCAAAACGATCTTCTTCTCCAGTTTCAGGACTCCAGATGCGCCGATAGGTAAATAGTAAATCAAAACTTGCCAACCGTTCTAACTCGTAACTATAATACGGCTCATATTGGGAATAAAACTCAGGTTCTCGGTGGTCTTGTGGATCTTCTGTAGCCTCCATAGCAAAAGTATAGGTAAAGCCTTGAGTGCAATAACGATCGCCGTTTTCGCTTGCCGAAGAGGGTTCCAGATGAGAACGCGGATCAATTCCCAAGCGATAAGGAACATCTGCTAATCCAACTAATTCCCCAGTTTCAGTAGCATCAATAACATACCAATGATCTCCTTGGGGCGTAAATTCAATAATGGTCTTCTCAAATTCATCAGAATCTTCATAGCGATACCAATCGGGAAGAGTTTGAGAGAGAAAACGGCTATTGAGAGGGGCAGCCGACTCTGTCGGTTGATGTTGAATCCCGATCGCTGTTTCCATAAGCGTTCCATCAGCATTGAGATTTAAATCCTTGATTACTGTGGAAGGAAACCATTTTAGCGTTCCATCTCCTTCCCTTTCGGCATCCTGTAATTGGGCTTTGAGAATGGAGTGAGCATCTTTCGGAAGGAAACAAGAGACACTCACCCAACACTCGCCAGGATTTAATTGACCGTAATAATCTTCAACGCGATCGCGCAGTTCAAGATATCCTCGGGGATAAAATAATCGTTCTCGTTGGGTGGGGCGTTCATCTAATGCCGACGTTCCTTGAGACGAAATTTGTCCTCCTAGCCAATCAGTTATTTCTGTAACACAAACCGTTTTTCCCGCTAAGAGGGCTTCATAAGCAGTAGCCACCCCAGCCAAACCACCACCGGCCACTAAAATATCACAGGTTACCGTTTCATCTGGAGAAGGAGTTGCTGCCATCGCCGGACGAGAAATTGTGGTACTAGCAACAGCAAATAGAAGGGAAAAAGCAGAAAGTAAACGCAGAGACATTATTCTTGAAATCAATTACAGTAAAGCTAATCATACAACAAGAAACTCATTAAAAGCGCGATCGAAAATCTCGAACTCATCCCTTTCTTGCTATCAGAGGTAATTTCTCCACAGAAACCCTCGCTCTAAGCATTGACAACTCATTCCTTAGGTAGAGATGTTTTCATTTACCGAAAAATCCGACTGTAGAAGTACGGTTTCACAGATGAAGCGTGAAGGGGAAACTGCTAAAGTAGAGCATAGAAGAACCAAAATAAGCAATCCCAAATAATTTTTGATTGAAGAAAGTTTTGGGAAATTTAGGAGGAAAACTTATGATGAACTATCATACCCAGCCCAATCAAAATTCCGAGTTCTTTGAAGAGGGAGGAAACAAAAACTATCTTTGGCAATATGTACAGTCGCTAAACCCAGAGGTAGTAGAACAGCTTTCTCATCCTCAGTCTCAAGAGGTGTTTCAAGTGATGGAACGCAACATTATTGGGCTGTTAGGAGGGCTTCCTTCTGATCAGTTTAATGTTAGCATTAGCACCAGTCGGGAACACCTAGGACGACTTCTTGCTTCTGCAATGATGAGTGGCTATTTTCTGCGGAATGCAGAACAACGGATGAATTTTGAGCGCTCACTACAAGCTGCAGAATACAACTCCTCCCAAAATCATTCTGAGCAATAGAAGATTTTAGGTGAATTTTGAGTCGTCTGTAAGCTCGTTCTTGGCGGGCTTTATTTTTTTAAATCACTATGGAATTGTGGGAAGACCTGAAGACAGTTAAGACTTTACAGCGATCGCTTCGAAAATGGTATAAAACTCAAGGACGGGAGTTACCATGGCGCAAAACCACTGATCCCTATTATATTTGGGTATCAGAAATTATGCTCCAACAAACTCAAGTCCAAACCGTCATTCCTTACTATTATCGTTGGCTCAATCAATTTCCTGATCTCAATACTCTTGCCCAAAGTTCCCTAGAGTCAGCTTTAAAAGTATGGGCAGGGTTAGGTTATTATGCTAGAGCGCGAAACCTCCATCGCGCCGCCGGGAAGGTTGTTAGCGATTATCAAGGGGTCTTTCCACAAGAACTTTCCGAAGTTCTCACCTTACCCGGAATTGGGCGCACTACTGCAGGAGGAATCCTCAGTGCAGCATTTAACCAGCCAATTTCAATATTAGATGGCAACGTGAAACGAGTTTTAGCTCGCTTAGTTGGGTTAGAAACGCCCCCACAAAGAGCAATGAAGCAATTGTGGCATATATCCGATACCCTACTGGATCAAAAACATCCCAAAGAGTACAATCAGGGACTAATGGATTTAGGAGCAACAGTTTGCACTCCCAATCACCCGAGTTGTCTGCTTTGTCCTTGGAATAATTATTGTCAAGCACAACAATATAGTTTACAAACCAAAATTCCCATGCGTGAACCTTCCTCTCCTCTCCCTCATAAAGAAATTGGTGTCGCTGTCATTTGGAATGATCAAGGTGAGATTTTAATAGATCGTCGCCAAGAAAAAGGATTACTCGGCGGTTTATGGGAGTTTCCGGGAGGGAAAATAGAAGAAGATGAAACGATCGCGACTTGTATTCAACGGGAAATTAAAGAAGAATTAGGAATTGATATTAAAGTAGGGGAACATTTAATGACCATTAATCATGCTTATACCCATTTCCGTGTCACCTTAAATGTTTATCATTGTCGCTATTTGCAGGGAGAACCACAACCCTTAGAATCTCAGGAAGTGCGTTGGGTGAAACCCGAACAGTTATCAGAGTTTGCCTTTCCCAAAGCCAATACGAAAATTATTGAGGCAATTCTAACTGATTAACCTGCTTGCGAATTAAGCGTTGAACACTTCCTAAAATTGGATTAAATTCATATCCTTTTTGATGAGGATTATTTAAAAAGGCTTGTTGTTCTTGTTCCATCATCTCCACATCTTGACGGACTAACCCATCGAGTAATTTTTGTGCGGAACCAAAGAGAGCATTTTTTAAGCCACGGCGAAACCAAACCGGAAGTTTATGTAGTCGCCAAAAGGCATTTAGGGAAGTAAAATGAATTAAATAAGCACGAGTTGAAGTTTCATTAATGGGAGAAAATAAACAGTAAATTTTAAAGTCGTCTCCTAAAGTAGAAAACCAATGAGGATAGCAGTAACTAACAGTTAAGGGTTCGGGATGGAGTTGTCTTAGTTTGGGAAAAAATAATTGGGAAATTGACCAAATTTTATCAATTTTATAATAGCTTTGGGCTTGATAATACCCATGAACTTCCTCCTCAGTTTCTTCAATTTTTTCGAGTTTTGCCTCAGTCCAAGCCTGCCAATCTTGATGTAAATGTCCATGATACATATCCATTAAGTTTTCAATCAGATAGGAATAATGGGCTTGGGTTTCGATGATAGAAACCGTCGCAATATAATTAAGATGATCCCATTCTGGAACTTGGAAACGAGGAACTTTTTCAGCGTAGCTATGCTCTCCCAGAAATACCCAAATAAATCCATCCGCTTCTTGCACTGGATATTGAGATAACTGACAGGGCGGTAACTTCTGCTTCTGCTTCAAATAGGGAACAGCAACACATTTTCCTTCCTGATTAAATCGCCAGCCGTGATAAGCACATTCTAGGACATCGCCGTGAACCTGACCTGAACTGAGTTTAACAAACCGATGGGGACACCGATCTTCTAACGCGCAAATGTTGCCATCTTGCCGACGATAAAGAACAATTGGTTGCTTCCAAAGAGTAATCGGGTAAGGCTTGGTTGTTACCTCATTACTACGGGCAACTACATACCAATGATTGGGGTTGATTTTCAGTTGGCGCACTGACTTCATAACTTCTTTTTGATTAGCGAGGCCGTGAATTTTAGAGTTTACCGCATTTATTCCCCATAATCTTGCAAAAGAGCGAGAAAATCAATTAACACTTCTCGGGTTGGTTCGTTTGTTTCGAGTTGAGGCTGTATTTGGAGAATAATCCATCGCTTTTGGATTCTAGCACGGCGACTTACAG
>JBKHER010000047.1:0-11921 GCA_046540715.1 Halothece sp. | reverse complement strand
TTAGAAAGGCTTTTTTGCTCCGAAAATAGGGCTTTGCTGTTCGATGCTCCTGCTTTTTTCAGTTGACGAGTTAGTTGTAGGTTACAGGCGATAATGATGCTCCATCGGGCGAGAAGGGTAAAGAAAATTGAACTTGCACTGAGATGACCAATATTAGGGATGGGGAAAAATAAGAGGGTGACGGAGTCGGGTAACTGAAGACCTGCTCCTACAATGGTGGGAATTAAGATCACAGTGGCAACACTCATCATGGCGAAGAGACTTCGCTTTTCTGTTTTCATGAATAAGACCCACTGCACGAGAGAGGCATATAATAAGAAGGCACTACTGGCAATTAAAAGTCCGTTGAAAACCTCTAGTCGATCGCTGCCGAAGGGAAGAAGGATTAAGGCGGGAAGCATGATAATGATGTTGGAGAGAAGGTTAAGCGCGATCGCGCCACTGGCTGGACTCTGTTCTCCTTTCATTAAATCAGTTACTAAGTTACGAGTGGCTCGATCATTATTTTGATAACGATATCTTGCCCAATCTTGTAAGGTTTGACGATGAGGAGAGAGGGCTGCCATTAATAAAAAGAAAACTAAGAGTTGTAACCCAATGTACCATTGGAAGTTTTCAATTAAATCAACAGGTTGATCGGTAGTGGGATACATAAACCCGACTAGAGAAACAGTAACACTTCCAGTTAGCCAATAGCTTTGTTTTTTGCTTAAAAGGGTTGCTTTGGAATTATGAAAACGTCGTGTTAGCCCTTGCCAAACCCAATAAGTCCACCAAGCATAGTTTAAGAGTAAAAGCGCGATCGCGCCACTTGCTGTTTCCCACAACGGGAAATCATACCAAGTTAAACTTGCCATTTCTTTGAGATGAAAGTAGCCAATTGTTCCTAAAGAATGCGGTGTTTCTCCAATCAAATAGGGAAGAATTTTCCCTGGGTAAAATAGAACTAACCAGTCCAAGGTATTATGATTAACTAGGTTATTGGTAAAACCCAGATTACTGGCGACAATTAGAAAACAAAACAGAAATCCAGTTCCTAACCAAGTCTGAGCATTTCCTAAGCCTGCGGTAACTAAACTATAAAGTAACGCCACACTATAAAAGAAGGCAGCACTAGCAATGACAACCAAATAAAATCCCAAAATTAAACTAACAGGAATCCCAGCAGAAAATCCTGCAATAAAATGAAGCGGTAGGGCAAGAAAAATGGCAGTATAAACTAAAATGGGAACGCCTAACATTTTTCCCACTAATAAATTGCCCACCGAACGAGGACTCAAGCGAACAAATTTTAAGGTTCCCTTTTGTTCTTCTTGGACAAGATTCGTAATCAGCACATAAGTTCCGAAAACTAAAAGGATAATTAGCGAACTAACACTTAAGAAAGTGAATAAATCTAACCACCATAATTGCCAGTTAGTGATGATTTCTCCCGCCCCATTTTCAGAACAATAATTAGTGGGAGGATTATGAAATTGGGAAGGGTGAATACTATCTTCTGGGGGATTTCCGATACAATAGCGATTAGTTCGGCCGGTGACACTGGGAAGTTTACTGTCGAAAATCAGATAAAGAATCAATTGGCTAAATAAAGACGCACCAATGGCTATGGTGAGATTCCGTCCTTTCCAGCGTCCTTTAATTTCTCGTACCAGTTGCGGATTCCAGTCACTAATGCGCGATCGCGCTGACTCTAACATAGTTATTACTCCTTAATTGCGCTCAGAATTGCGTCTAGTATAGCCTGTTGGCATGAGGAAGTTGTAGATCAGGTTGGACTCAGTAACAGAATACTGATCAGGCTTAAGAAATTATCTTAGTATGGAAAAGAGCTTCTATAACATTAAAGATATCAGGAGGAATTAACCATGAAACGAGCAGTTATTATTGTTGATCATGGATTTGAAGACACAGAGTTTGCGTATCCCTTTTATCGGTTACAAGAAGCTGAATTTACC
Source organism: Halothece sp. (assembly GCA_046540715.1). Classification (GTDB taxonomy): domain Bacteria; phylum Cyanobacteriota; class Cyanobacteriia; order Cyanobacteriales; family Rubidibacteraceae; genus Halothece. The sequence continues at coordinate 9,963 of JBKHER010000047.1, read as the reverse complement.
GTGGATGTCGCCACCAAAGGAAAAGTGGATGTGAAAGGGAAACATGGTGTCGCAGCGAATGCAACCGTTGATGCTGAGGCGATTAAAGAAGCGGATTATGATTTAGCAGTAGTCCCTGGTGGTAGAGAATCGCCCGATCGCGTTCGCCAAATCCAAAATGTCTTACAATTTCTAAATGATTTTAACCAAGAAGGAAAAGTGATTGCTAGCACTTGTCACGGTCCTTGGGTACTGGTGTCAGCGCAAGTCGTTGCTGGGCGTGATGTTACCGCTTATCCTGGCTGTAAAGATGATTTAGTCAATGCTGGGGCTAACTTTAAAGAGGATGCGGTAGTCGTTGATAACAACTTAATCACAGCAACCCACTATCGAGATAATGCTGCTTGGATCAAAGCGACATTAGCTCAGTATAACAAACTGAACCAAGCCACTGCTGTTGCTTAAAACGGAAGATTCACGCGGGGAAATTATCTTCCCTGCTTAATCCGAAAACGTCCAAAATGTTCTTCTCCCTGTCGAGAGGGAATCGAGTTTTCTACGGGATCTAATTGTAGAATTTCAAACTGGGGGGTAAATAACCCTAGAATTTCTGATGGCTGAATACCATAGGGGGGTCCACCCTCACGGTTATGAGTAAAAAAGACAGCAATGAGTTCCCCAGTTGGTTTGAGGAGAGAGAGAATCAGGTCAATATAAGCGTTACGATGTTCTAGGGGCAACGTACAAAAACAAGTGTGTTCAACAACATAATCAAAACAATTTTGATAATCTTTAGGTAGCGTGAAAATATCCTGTTGTAAAAATTCCACACTGAGATTGGATTGTTGGGCGAATTCTCTAGCTTGCGCGATCGGGGTGGGGGCAAAATCGACACCCACCACATCATGTCCTTTCTCAGCAAATACTAACGCATCATAGCCACGACCACAACCCAGAACTAAAGTTTTTCCTGTAGGAGGGGTTTCAGGAGAGGCTAAAAAGTTAACAAAAGCTGGGGCAGCTTTACCAATATCCCAACGATCAGTTCCTTCTTGATAACGAGATTCCCAAAATTCGGGATTAAAAGTGTTGTTCATTTACTTGACTCAGAGAGGTAGTTTTTATCATCACAAATTATCAGAATAGCAATTAAATTCATTTAAGCAAAGAGTCAATCTATTAAAAAACGGGTTTTAGTGATCAAGCATCATTTTTATTCCGCCGGCAGGGGCAACAGTTACCCCTCTTCTTACGGGCTTAACTGCTTTCTTTTCAGCTAAGGTTAACTGATATTGTTTCAAAACTGTCGCAATGACAATTTTCATCTCCATGGGGGCAAAGGCATCGCCAATACAACGGCGAGTTCCGCCGCCAAAGGGCATAAATTCATAGTTACTGAACTCTCGTTCTAGAAAACGTTCAGGGCGAAATTGTTTAGAGTTAGGATAAATTTCTTCACGGTGATGTAAGAGATAAATACAAGGGGCAAGAATTGTCTCAGGGGGATATTCATAATTACCAATTTTTATCGCTGATTTAGTAATACGAGGAAACGTAATAATCGCAACTGGATAAATCCGTAAAGTTTCATTACAAACTGCATCTAAATAAGGCAACTGATTGAGGGCTTTAATGTCACTAGAATCAGAAATATTTTGTAATTCAGTAAGTAGTTTCTCTCGAACTTCCGGGAACTTGTGAATCCAATAAAAAGCCCAAGCTAAGGCTGTAGCAGTGGTTTCATGTCCCGCAAATAAAAGCGTTATTAACTGATTTCGCAATTCTTCATCACTCATGGGGTTTCCGTCTTCGTCTCGCACTGACATTAACAAACTGAGAACATCATTTCCCCCTTCTTGGTTATCCTGACGACGTTGTTCAATTTCAGCTTGTAAAAGGTCATTAATTGACTGTTGACGTTGCAAAAAATTACGCCAAGGACTGCCTGGAAAATCTTGTTGTAGTGCTGGTAAAAAGAGTAAACTGGAGCGTAGAACTGACCCGGCGGCTAACTCTAATGACTTCATGAGGCGAGTTTTTAATTGTTGATGACGGTCTCCCTCGGAAATTCCAAAAACTGTCTGCATAATCACTTCTAAGGTAATTTCTTGCATAGAGGTGCGTATGGAAAAAGGTTGACCTGTTTTCCAGTTTTGAGCTACTTTTTCGGTAATTTTTGCAATGATTTCCCCATAATACCGAATTTTCTCGCCATGAAAAGGCGGAAATATTAATTTGCGCTGTTGAGTATGAGTTTTTCCATCTGTTAATAAAATGGACTGTTCTCCAACAATTGGCAATAAAATATCATTGCCTTTTCCACTATCAAAGTATTTGCTATCTTGGCTTAAAATCTCTTGAATCGTGTCAGGCTTGGAAATAAAAATGAAGGGGTTATTCTTACGAAATTCTAAAGTAAAAGGATCGCCATAGGTAGCTTGAGAGGTCTCCATTAATTGTAGGGGATCTGCTGTCCATTGTAGGATTTGAAAAAAAGCAGGGGTTTGGGGACCGGGGGGAAGTTGTTGTTGAACCGAGGTAGTTGCTGTCATTAGAAATGATTAAGAGTAATACCGTTTTGGACAATTTGCGCTACATTCATATCCCCCCTTCGCCCCCCAAAATAGCGGGGGGTTGGGGGGATCTACTGTAACCTGACTTTTTGAAGATGGTATAACTATTTTATCTAGTTTAACTTAATTACAATTGGTAAAATTGTCAACAAGCTATAAAACTAAAATAATATGCAAGCTAGAGAAAATAAAATTCAGGTCAATCAACCTCTTTTACTGCCCCAAATGGGATGTGGCACTTGGGCGTGGGGAAATAAATTGTTATGGGATTATGATCAAAGTCAAGATCAAAACTTACAGGAAGTCTTTAATTTTTGTGTAGAGAAAGGGGTAACTTTATTTGATACCGGAGACTCTTATGGCACGGGAAAATTAAAAGGACGCAGTGAGCAACTTTTAGGACAGTTTACGCGGGAGTATCAGGGGAGTGAAAAAGAGAAGATCTGTATTGCCACGAAATTAGCTGCTTATCCTTGGCGGTTAACTCCTCAGTCGATGGTGTCAGCTTGTCGCGCTTCGGCACAACGTTTAGGAAAACCCGTCGATTTAGCGCAAATGCACTGGTCAACGGCAAATTATGCCCCTTGGCAGGAAAATGCCCTTCTCGATGGACTTGCTGATCTTTATGAACAAGGGGAGGTGAAAGGGGTGGGTTTGTCTAATTATGGTCCGAAACGCCTTCAAGAGATTTATAAAAAGTTTTCCCAACGAGGGGTTCCCATTGTCACGTTACAGGTGCAGTATTCTTTATTATCCACTGCTCCGGTGCAAAAGTTGGGATTAAAAGCAGTTTGTGATGATCTTGGGATTCAATTAATTGCTTATAGTCCGCTCACGTTGGGATTATTAACAGGGAAATATGGTAATGGGGTTTTTCCGAAAGGGATACGGGGATTATTATTCCGCTATTTATTGCCTGGGATTCAACCAGTTTTAGATACATTACGAGAGATTGCTAATTTTCGCGGGAAAACGCTCTCGCAGGTGGCTTTAAATTGGTGTATCTGTAAGGGAACAATCCCGATTCCAGGGGCAAAAAACCTCCAACAAGCCCAAGAAAATGTGGGGGCGTTGGGATGGCGACTTAGTGAAGCTGAGGTGAAAGCGTTAGATCAGGCGAGTAATCAGATTTCTCGACCGATGGTGCAGAATATCTTTCAAACTCGCTAATTAATGATTTGGGAATATAAGTTACTCAGTTGTGAGGTTACGCCTTCCCAACTAAATTTTTCTTCCATGCGTTTTCTGGCGTTTTCTCCCAGTTGGTTACGCCATTGGGGATCACTTAAAATGCGATCAATGGCTTCGGTGAAGGCGGCGTTATCTTTGGGGGGAACTAATAACCCAGTTTCTTCGGGAACAACGGTAAAGTTCAGTCCGCCGACTGCACTTCCGACAACGGGGGTTCCACTTGCCATGGCTTCGATGGGAACTAAGCCAAAGGGTTCATAATGACTGGGAACTACGCAAACATCAGCGGCGGCAAAATAGCTGGGGAGGTCTTCGTCAGCGATGCGTCCGGGGAATTCTGTGATGTCACTGATTCCTAATTCCTCAACAATTTGGCTAATGCGGTCTTTTTCTTTGCCGTCACTTTGATCGGGACGATAGGCTCCCCCAATGATTAAGCGTAGGGCTTCTTTGCCTCGTAGTTTTGAGTTAGCAACGGCTCGCACAAGGGTTTCAATGCCTTTGCGGGGATCAAAACGACCGATGTAGAAGATAATTTTTTCTTTTGGGGAAAAGCCGAGTTTTTCTCTGGCTTGTTGGTAGGAAATGGAACCGAAGTGATTGATATTGGTGCCACAGGGGATGATTTCAATGTTACCGCGAGAGGAAACCAGCGATCGCAGATTTTCTTTTTCTTGAGGACTGGTGGCGACTACACAGTCTGCGTTTTCTAAAATGGCTTTCTCGATTTCTAAGCGTCGAGTTGCCGTTTCTGGGGGTTCTTGCACGGATTTATATTTGACTGCTCCCAGAGAGTGATAAGTGTGGACAATGGGAAGGGAGAGTCTGCGTTGTAATTCTAAGCCAACCCAAGCTGATAGCCAGTAATTAGTATGGAGAAGGGAATATTCTCGTCCTTCTTGTTTGGCAAATGTAATGATTCCTTCTACGACGCGATCGCAGTGTTCAAAGATTTCCTGTCGCGGAATAAAGGTTTCGGGTCCGGCACTAAGGCGAATGGTGCGACAATGGTCTTGATGTTGCACGATGTTAGGTTGCTTAACATCAGTTTTGCGGGTAAACATATCCACTTCCCATCCTTGTTGGGCGAGGGCTTCTCCCACTTGTCGCACATAGACATTTTGTCCTCCGGCTTCTTCCCCTCCGATATCAACGGCGGGGTCACCATGAACAGAAATTAAGGCAATTTGTTGACGATTGTTAATGTTCATTGTCTTCTTCCTGCCAAAATCTAAATTATACCGCTATTTAAATTACCAACCCTTATTATTCTGTTTAATCAGCTTTAGGAAAGATTTTCCCTTCTAAATTCTCTGTACGAAATGGGTGAGACGTTCTAAGCCATTTTTAATAGTATTCATGTCTGTGGCGTAGGACAGGCGAATACAAGCATCATTGCCAAAAGCAATCCCTGGAACCGTGGCTACTTGTTTTTCTTCTAACAGTTCATTGGCAAATTCTAAGGAAGTTTTTCCCGTTTGACTAATATCTAAGAAGAGATAAAATGCCCCGTAGGGAGTGGGGAAACTTAATTGAGGCACAGTAGAAAGCACATCTAACATCACTTTTCTGCGCTCAGTAAAAGCGGTGAGCATTTCAGAGATGGCATTTTCCGAGAGGGGATTTTTTAAAGCGGCGATCGCGCCATATTGGGCAAATGTGCAAACATTAGAGGTACTATGACTCTGAATGCTGGTCATAGCTTTAATAATTTTCTCACTTCCCGCTAAATATCCCACTCGCCAACCGGTCATGGCATAGGTTTTAGCAAAGCCACTACTAACTAAAGTACGGGCAAAAATTTCAGGATTTAAACTGCCAATGCTAGTATGTTCGGCATCATCATAGAGAATTTTCTCATAAATCTCATCCGATACCACCAAGAGATCATTTTTAACAATTACATCTGCTAACGCCTCTAATTCTTGGCGAGAATAAACCGTTCCTGTGGGATTGGTGGGAGAATTGAGGATCAACAATTTAGTTTTGGGGGTAATACTGGCTTGGAGTTGGGAAGCAGTAATTTTATACTGTTGAACGGCGGTTGTGGGAACCATCACTGGCACTCCCCCAGCGAGTTTCACCATTTCGGGATAGCTTAACCAGTAGGGAGAGGGAATAATTACCTCATCATTGGGATTAATGAGAGTTTGCATTAAATTAAATAGCGAATATTTTCCCCCATTGGTGACAATGACATTCTCACTGCTATAGGGTAAATTATTTTCTAAGTGAAGTTTCTGCGCGATCGCGCTTCGTAATTCCGCTTCCCCGGCTGCTGCCCCATACCGTGTTTTACCCTCATCTAAAGCCCGTTTTGCCGCTTCCACCACATGAGGCGGGGTATTAAAGTCCGGTTCTCCCGCACTAAAACTGCAAATATCGAACCCATCGGCTTTCATGGCTTTCGCTTTAGCGGAAATTTCTAAGGTCAAAGAAGGGCTAACTTCTCCCACACGGTTGGCTAACGGGACATCACGGAATTTGCCCACACAATCCTCCCATTTTCTATTTTTAACGACTGCTCTTCTAGTTTCTCAAACTATGGTACTCCCTGGCAGGAGATTTGTAGTTTTTGTTACAGTCTTTTGACATTTAAGACGTTTGAGATAAACGCATCCACATCGGTAGCTGACGTTCTTCTCCCCGACTAATGCGATCTAAAGCGGCTTTGATTTCAAGACGAACATCAAATTCCGGTTCTTGATTTTGGGCAGTTTCCAACGGCGCGATCGCGCTTTCATCGCCAGTTTCATATAAAAATCGCGCCGCCCGCCACCGTACTAATTTTGAACTATCTTGTAGTGCCTGGCACATGGTCGGAATCCCTTTAGGATTACCCAAATCACTGAGGGCATCGCCAGCGGTCCGACGAACAATCACTGAGGGATCATTTAATACTACCTCACTTAAAGGGGAAATGGCTTCTTCAGTTTCACTTGCCCCTAATAAGGCACTTGCCCAACGGCGAATGGTAGCGCGATCGTCTTTTAGGGCGTTAACAATGGCTGGAAATGTCTCTTGGTTGATTTCTAGCTTCTGAATAGCTTTGAGACGTTCTTTCCAATCATCACTCTGGTTTAATGTGGCTAGTAAATCAGTGGTTTCTGTGGTTTCGGTATGAGTTGTGTCTGTCGTATTCCCTTCAATCGCCCGTTTTTCAATCTGTTTTAATTCGGCATCATCAATGACACTTGCCACTTCTTCGGCAACCATATTAGCAACCGCTTCAGGTTCACCATTACGAGACGCATAGGGTTCCCAATGCCGTTCCATAACATAATTAACCCCAGTAGCTTCCACCACTCGTTCCATCGCCTCCACAAACCGATCAGGCATGGCAACCCGTTTTTGTTCTTCCCCATTAGCCCGAACTTGGGTAGGAATACCGCGAAAATATAACACGGCAACTTCCACTTCCCCTAACTCCTTGCTACCGTTTTCCTCAGACTTAGCTTGTGATTGAGAGAGTAATTCCGTGTCTGCATTTTCAGCAATTCCGAATACCTTAGCGGCTTGGGAAAGGATCGATTCCCAATCGGCTTGGCTTTGGCGAATAACCGCAATAAAGCTGCTACTGAGGAACACTTCTCGCACCCCTTCAATTTCCAGTAATTGGGCAACCGAATCAGGAACTTGATGACAACTATCACCAGGCTTAAGAGTGAGGGGTTTGTCGGCAATGGTTTCATCTAGATTCAGTTTCATGCAGTGAGGATTAGGCGTGGTTTCGAGAGAAGAGAGTTTCATTGCTAAGTTAAGAATGCTTCTCTTTTAGTGTGGCATAAACCTTCTAATGCTCTTGCTTATGCTAAAATTACTCAGACTTAGATGCTGGATTCTAGATTCCTTGTGAACAGCGATCGCGCGATTAAAATTTTCCTTCTCGATGCGGATACTGTCTTCTTAGAAGGGCTGAGACAAGTTCTCAATGCCCAAGATGACATGGAAATTATTGCCCAAGCCCTAACTCTGCAGCAAGCGCGAGATCAACTCTCAACTTTAGAGACTCTTCCCAATGTTTTCATTTTAGAGATTAATCTCGAAGAACCCCTCACTGCCAGCATTGAATTTTGTCAGGAAATTAAACAAACTTATCCCAACTTACCGCTATTTCTCCTCACGACGGTGACAGATGGGAAGATTTTAGGCAGTTTACGCCGCTTGGGAATCGAGGGATATGCCCGTAAACGCACACCTGTAGAAGAATTAATTAATGCCCTCCGTCAAGTGGCTAGAGGAGAACTCTATTGGCAACAAGGAATCGAATCCTCTTCTCTCCAACTGTCTCCTCCTGCTTCACCCCAACCCGTTACCCCTCCCCGTTGGTTAACGCGACAACGAGAAGCTGGATTAAGTGAAATTGAAAATAATTTGGCGCAAGTTGAAGCAAACTTAAACAAAGATGACCTTTCTACCTTTGATTGGCTGTTTTGGCAAGGATTACGGCGAGAATTGCGGGTAGCGCACTGGATTGTGAAACAATTACTTCCCGTAGAAGTGGTGGTTGTTAATGAGGATCAAACGGAAGAAGAAACAGAAACGCCTCCTCACTCAGAAATAATTCCCCCTCAACTCACAGTTTTTCCCACATCGGTTAGTGAAACTCTCTTTCAAACCACATTAGGAAAAATTCAGTTAGGGTTAGTTAATAAAACTGACAATACCTTAGAAATTGATCTGCTTAATCCCGAAAAAAAACGGGAACTCTTATATCTCGTGGTTCAACAATTCCAAGAACTGCTACAACAATTAAAATTTATTCAGTTACCCATTGAAAACTTACCTGAAAGACGATCGCGCTTATTACGAGAACTTTGGCAAAACTGTTTAAGCAAATGGATTAGTACCTATATTCCAGAAACAGCCATTTCTCAACTTGCCCCCTCCATTAGCGATTTTATTCTGCGAGAAGTCCCGTTTGTCGAACAAACTACCCTGAATAAAATTCCTCAAGTTTCTCCTTTATTCGCTTATTTGTTATACCAACAACCTCTAAAAATTGATCAAGTTTCTTATCGCCCAGAATCTCCAGAAGCCCAAAGTCGCGCTGAAACTCTTTTCCATCATTTAATTTTACAAATAGCAAATGCGGTAATGCAGGTAATTTTAAATCAGTTTGGGGAACAAGAAACGGTAAAAACCACTCTCTATCAAGAAAAATATCGTTCCTCTCGGGCGATTGCTCGTTTTCGGAATGAGTTATCTTGGCAATACCGTCGTTTCTATTATGTGGAAGAACCAAAAGCCATTTTTGAAAGCCGTTATGAGTTATTGGTCTTACGCGGCAATCGGATTCAAAGTAGCTCAATTTATGCCCCCCGTCAAGCAGAATTGGAAGAGTTACAGGGTCTCCGTTGGAGTGTTACCATTGCCTTAGAATTGAGAGACGCGATCGCGCCCCGTTTACAAGCGATTGTAGGAGTTGTGGGACAAGCCTTGGTGTATCTTCTCACTCAAGTCATTGGACGTGGTCTCGGTTTAATTGGGCGTGGTATCTTACAAGGCATTGGCAAAAGTGTTGAAGATCAACGTAATCAACGTTAAGCTAATGTTTCTGGACAATATCCTAATCCTTCAGTAAACTGTTCTCGAAAGGCTTCAATCTCCTTGTAATTGGGTTTTCCATGAGAGACAATGGCAAGTTTATAACGACGCATTACCTCAACAATGGGTTGCCCCACTTCTAAACTCCAAAGTGCCATTTGTAAAGGAATTTCAGGCTCGTAAGGAATCCCAATTTCATCAAGATAAGCAAGAAAATTGCCGTGTTGTTCTGAGGTTAATTGTTCAGTAAACTTAACTTTTAAGAGCCATCCATCAATGCGGTGAATGACAGTAACAACTGATGTCGGAAGATTATAATCCGAACGCAGATGATCAATTAGTCTCAAGGTTAAACTAGCATTGGCGAAAAAATAAATATATTGCATGGTTCTGAAAACCTCCATAGCGCGATCCCATTTGTTTGCGCTATCTTTAGTGTCCCAGAGAAGTGTGGTTAATTACTAGGGGAAGATCCCCCATCTTTTACCTTGATCATTAGTTATTAGTTATTGGTTATTGGTTATTGGTTATTTGGTAACTGCTCACTGGTAACTGGTAACTGGTAACTGGTCACTGCTCACTGCTCACTGCTCACTGGTAACTGGTCACTGCTCACTGGTAACTGGTCACTGCTCACTGGTCACTGGTAACTGCTCACTGGTAACTGCTCACT
>JBKHER010000046.1:0-11975 GCA_046540715.1 Halothece sp. | reverse complement strand
GAGTGCGAGCATCTTGCTCGCTATGCCAATTAATCAAACGGATTTGATATGATTTAGTAGGGCTATAGTTTTCTAACTAATGATAAAAAACTCAGTCGTATTTCTGAATTACAAATTTTAGTAATTAGTGATTTTATCGTTTAATTAATGAGGAATTAGCAATGAATCAACTAGAGACGGTTACCAAAGAAGCCATTTTAAACGCCTTAAATGATTTAATTGATGTCGTGGCAAAACTGCGATCGCCGCAGGAAGGATGCCCTTGGGATTTAGCCCAAACTCAAGAAACTTTAATTCCCTATATTATTGAAGAAGCCTATGAAGTAACCGCTGCTATTCGGAGTCAAAATCAAGACGCGATCGCTGAAGAATTAGGAGATTTATTATTACAAGTAGTGCTTCAATCTCAAATTGCTTCTGAGTCTGGTGATTTTAGTTTAGAAGAAGTTGCCCAGGGAATTACCAATAAATTAATTCGTCGTCATCCTCATGTTTTTAGCAATTTAGAAGTAAAAGACGAAGCAGAAGTGCGAAAAAATTGGGAAGCCATTAAAGCCCAAGAAAAAGGTCATCATCCCGAACAAGAGAAAAAACTAAGCCAAAAATTTCAAAAGTATGCCGAAACCTTACCCCCTTTATTTGCCAGTATGAAAATTTCTACTAAAGCCGCAGATTTAGGGTTTGAGTGGACAAATTCCCAAGGCGTTTGGGATAAATTTGAAGAAGAATTAGCCGAATTTAAAGAAGCCTTAGAAAGTAAAGATAGCAAAGATCAAGAATCAGAATTAGGAGATGTTTTATTTACATTAGTAAATATCGCCCGTTGGTATGGATTTGATCCTTCCCAAGCCTTACAGGGAACAAACCAGCGATTTGTGGAACGTTTAACCGTGATGGAGAGTTTAGCAGAACGTCCTCTCAGTGAGTATTCCTTGGAGGAGTTAGAAGCCCTTTGGCAAAAGGCGAAACAGCAACTCCTCAGTTATGAATAGTGTTGCTTAAACTGTTCAATAATTGTCTTTAAGTCTGGATCTAAGCGTTGGTAAACTTCTTGTAAAATTTCCTCAGGAACACCCTGATAAAATGCCTCCGCGATCGCGCCTGTCATACAAGCAATAGTATCACTATCCCCGCCAATAGAAATCGCATTCCGAATCGCATCTTCAAAATCAGTTGCTTCTAAAAAACAAATAATCGCTTGCGGAACTGATCCTTGACAAGACACATCAAAACTATAGGTTTTTTGTAATTCCGAAACAGTGGAATCAAGATTATACTGGCAATGTTCCTCAATTTTCTGTTTAATTTCTGCTTTACTAGCCTTAGATCGCGCTAAAAAAGTTGCCATAGCAATCGCCTGCGCCCCTTTAATCCCTTCAGGATGATTATGAGTTACCGCCGCACTTTTTAAAGCCTCCTGTTTTACCGTTTCTAAATCCGAAAAAGCATAGGCAACCGAACTGACTCGCATTCCTGACCCATTACCAAAACTATAATAAGGTTCAGTGTCATTACTGGCTGCCCAGCAGCGAAAGTTTCCTCCAAACCCAACCTTAGGGTAGCGATGATAGTATTCTTTTAACTTTGTCGTATAATTTTTATGATTCAGAATTGCATCGGCGATGGCGACAGTAAGAACAGAATCATCTGTAAAATGACTTTTAGCTTGGAAGAGGGGAAATGATTTTGTCTTGATATTATTCCACGGAGATTCATAGATTGAGCCAATAATGTCTCCTGTAATTGCACCTAACACCATTTTGAAATCATAAGTCTATTTTTCCTTAGTCAAATTATATGAAATACAAAAAACACTGCTACACTTACTGATCCATCTAAGCCCCCCTTTCAAAGGGGGGTTGGGGGGATTTCAGGGGGGTGTAGCAACCATTAGGGTATTTCATATTATATCCTTGCTAAGATTGACGCTCTCCCGTTCAATCAAAGACCTTCTTTTCCCCTCCCTTGGGGACTTTTCCCAAAACCGTATCAATCAGGAAGTCCGAAAGATCATCTGATATGAAATTGATTAATTCATGCTACAGATGACCAATCCCTTCGCCTTGTCACCTCGTCTCTCCCTCTCCCTGACTCATTTGTAGCAAACATTTAATTGGGAAGACTCATCAAACAAATTGAGACTTCTTATCTAGATTGATTGCCGTCTGCTTAATATTTTGTTACAACAGAAGGGAAGATGAGGGTTAAAAACCGCATTTGACTGGATCATCGCCTAAAAAGATGAATTGTCAGAGTAGTTTTTCCTTTCTAGAACAGTACAGAAGCCTTTAGTCGCTTCCGTACATTTGAGCTTTATTAACGGAGGTTTTCATGATTGGTGGCTTAACCAGTTTTCAAGGTAAGGGGAGTGATTGGGGAGAAAATCTTCTGAACAGTGTTGCCAGTAATACTCTTCGCCACCTATTTAGCCAATGTGATGAGTTAGACGTAAAGGTCAGCTGCCACCCCTCTAGTAAGTTACTACAAGGGAGTATTGATAGCTTTAATATGAGTGGTAAAGGGTTAGTCATTCGTAAAGCCTTTCGCACTGAAGAAATGTGGTTTGAAACTGATGCGGTTGCCATTGACTTTAGTTCAGCATTGAAGGGAACGATCGCGCTAAAACAACCGACACAAGCGATCGCGCAAGTAAAACTTCTCGAAGAAGATATCAACCAATCCTTCAAAGCAGAATTGGTCAGAAAACGCCTCGAAAATCTCACTGCCCCCACCTTAACCGAACTCTCAGGTGGCGATCCTGTCTCTTTCACCGACATTAATTTAACGCTACTCCCCAACAATCAAATTCAACTTGAAGCCAATGCTGACTTAGGGCAAAACGGTATTGTTCCAGTAAGTCTAATTTGCACCCTCGGGGTAGAAAGACGCAGACGATTATTATATAAAGATGTCACCTTTCAGCCTGAAAATGTTCCCCAAGAACACCATGTAGCCAGCGAAAAACTAACGCAAGTCCTTGGGGAAATTTTGAACAACATGGTTGATCTAGATCGCTTCGATTTAGACGGGGTAAAAATGCGAATCAATCGCCTCGAAACTCAAGGCAAAACCCTTATTTTTAGTGGTTATGCTCAAATTAATCATATTCCTCGTCAAGGGTAATCCTTTGTGATCTGTTACTCGTCAACTAATGACCAAGGACTAATGACTAAATCATAAGCCAGCATGGGGACTCGAACCCCAGACCTACTCATTACAAGTGAGTTGCTCTACCAACTGAGCTACGCTGGCAAGAGGCATATCTCGCCACGATTAATTAATAGTAGCAGAAATCTGATGGTCTCCGCAAGGAGTCAAAAATCAAAAAAATTTTGATCGATTGCCGTAATTTTAACCTTATCTTTACTTTAGCCAAATATACTCTTTTATGGATTGGGTTTTTTACGAACTTTAAAATAATCCCATGACCTTAACCTAAATTTTACGGTCAAAGAATAGAGTACACAGGACAATTTTATAGGGCATTCAGTTACAAAAATATGATTAACCAGCACATTCGTCGTACAATTACTCTAGCTTCCATAGGAGCTTTAACTGTTGCCCTCGCTGCTTGCGGTGGTGGTGGCGACCAAGCCACTAATGGCGGTGACGACCAAGCTAATGGCGGTGACGACCAAGCCAGTAATGGTGGCGGTGACTCTGAACTCAGTGGCAGCGTTGCCGTAGATGGCTCTAGCACGGTTTTCCCCGTTAGCGAGGCAATGGCGGAAGAATTTCAACGTGAATACTCCGGTATCCGAGTCACCGTTGGGGTTTCCGGAACCGGTGGTGGCTTTGAAAAATTCTGTAATGATGAAACTGACATCTCTGGTGCGTCTCGTCCCGTTAAACAATCTGAGATCGAACGATGCGAGGAGAATGGCGTTGAATTCATTGAACTTCCCATTGCCTTTGATGGAATAACGGTGGTCAAACACCCAGAAAACGACTGGGCAGAATGTCTGACCGTAGAGGAATTAAAAACTATCTGGGAACCGGACGCACAAGGGGAAATTGATAATTGGAACCAAGTGCGCGACGACTTCCCCGATCAATCTATGGATTTATACGGCCCTGGGACTGACTCAGGAACCTTTGACTACTTTACATCGACAATTGTTGGGGAAGAATCAGCCAGTCGTGGCGACTACACCTCTAGTGAAGATGACAATGTCCTCGTCCAAGGGGTAGCTAATAGCGAAGGGGGCTTAGGATACTTTGGTCTAGCCTACTTTGAAGAAAATAAAGACCGGTTAGGGGCAATTGCCATTGATGATGAAAACCCTGACAACGGCGAAGGTTGTATTGAACCTACTCCTGAGAACGTAGCAGATGGAACCTATCAGCCCTTAGCCCGTCCAGAGTTTATTTACGTCAAAAAATCCTCAGCAGAAGACAACGAAGCGGTGCAGGAGTTTGTCAACTTCTACCTGAGCTCCGAACAAAACGGTACCTTAGTTCCAGAGGTGGGCTATGTTGCCGTACCAGAGGAAGTTTTAGAAAAAGCTCGGGCCCGATTCGAGGATCAGACAGTTGGGTCAGTGTATGAAGGCGGTTCAGTCCAAGGTGTGAAACTGGAAGAAGTTCTTTAAATACATTGCGATGAGAATTTTTGGCTAGGTCGAGAAATTAAGTTTTCCAGACCTGGCTTCTCTTTGTTAGCTAGCACAAATCTCAAGAAAGCCAATGACTAATCAACCTGAACCTCTATTCCAACCTGATCGTCGCTTAAATAAATTCGTCGAGCGACTCATTGTAACCATCTTTGGCTTATTTGCTTTAGTTTCTATTGCCACAACTGTAGGGATTATCCTTACCTTAGCTGCGGAAACCTATGGCTTTTTTCAAGAAGTTCCCCTGTGGCGCTTTCTCACCGATACCGAATGGACTCCCCTATTTTCAAATAAACAATATGGCATTTTTGTTCTCCTCAGTGGAACATTTCTCACGTCAGTAATTGCAATCATCGTGGCATTACCCATTGGACTACTCTCAGCCATTTATCTCAGCGAATACGCCCCTCCAAAACTACGAAAATGGCTGAAACCCATGCTAGAAGTTCTTGCTGGGGTTCCCACCGTTGTATTTGGGTTCTTTGCTTTACTGTTTGTCACGCCTATACTGCGAACCTTTGTTCCAGGATTACAAGGATTTAACTCCCTCAGTCCTGGAATCGTCATGGGAATTGCAATTATCCCCCTGGTGGCTTCTCTTAGTGAAGATGCTATTTATTCCGTACCGCAAAGTCTGCGTCAGGGTGCTTATGCCATGGGCTGCACCAAAAAAGAAGTAGTCACTGGGGTGGTCATTCCCGCAGCTCTATCGGGAATTGTTGCCTCCTTTATCCTTGCTATCTCCCGAGCAGTGGGAGAAACCATGATTGTAACCGTGGCCGCGGGACAAAATCCAAACTTAACCTTAAATCCGTTGAGATCGGTGCAAACTATGACCTCATTTATTGTGCAAGTGAGTTTAGGAGATGCGCCGACAGGTTCTTTGGCTTATCGCACCCTATTTGCTGTAGGGACCACCTTATTTTTAATTACCCTCGTGCTGAATGCTGTTAGCTTCTGGTTTGTGCGTAAATTTAGGGAGAAATACGAATAATGACCACTGCTGATCCAACTCAAAAAAATCTAGACACTGCATTTCAAACCGATCTGAGGAAACGTTACCGACAAGGCAATATTTTCCGCATTATCAGCATGATTGCCACTTATATTGGTTTAGTGGTGTTGGCAGTTTTACTGATTGATGTGTTTATTGATGGCATCAGTACCATTGACAGGGACTTTTTCACCAGCTACCCATCTCGCAGGCCAGACCAAGCAGGCTTTTTATCGGCTTGGGTAGGGAGTATTTGGCTGATGGTAATTACCGCTATTGTTTCTTCTACCTTGGGAATTGGTGCTGGGATTTTCTTAGAAGAATTTGCCGCTGAAACTTGGTATGCTAAGCTGATTGAAGTCAATATTGGGAACTTGGCAGCTGTACCTTCCATTATTTATGGGTTACTTGGCTTAGAAGCCTTTGTCCGGGTGATGGGACCGCTAACTGGAGGACGAAGCGTTTTATCTGGAGCTTTAACCATGTCCCTACTAATTTTACCAATCATCATTGTTGCTACTCGTGAAGCTCTCAGAGCGGTTCCCGATAGCATCAGACAAGGGGGATTAGCGCTTGGAGCAACTCGCTGGCAAGTGGTGCGAGACCAAGTCTTTCCTTTAGCTTTTCCTGGAGTGTTAACCGGAACCATTCTGGCTCTTTCTCGTGCCATTGGTGAAACTGCCCCCTTAATTGCTGTCGGGGCTTTAACCTATATTGCCTTTCTCCCATCAGTTTGGCCACTTTGGGATGGCTTACAAACGCCATTTACGGTGATGCCAATTCAGATTTTTAACTGGGTGTCCCGTCCCCAATCTGAGTTTCATAATGTCGCTGCTGGGGGGATTATCGTTCTGATGGTGGTGTTACTGCTAATGAACTCCATCGCGATCTTTTTTCGGAATAAATTCCAGAAAAAAATCAATTAAAATTGTCGTTCTATACGAGTTGAGGACCAAAACATGACTAGCGATCCACAAATGGAACAAGCATCAACAACCTCTGATAACAAAGACGTTGTTCTCCAAGTCGAAAATGTCCACGTTTATTATGGTTCGGTATTGGCGGTAGAAGGGGTCAACATGAACATTCACGCCAATGAAGTGACTGCTTTAATTGGCCCCTCTGGCTGTGGGAAAAGTACGATTCTTCGTTGCTTTAACCGTCTCAACGACTTAATTGCTGGAGCAAAAGTAAAAGGAAAAATTACTCACCACGGCAAAGATTTGTACGGTAAAGGGGTTGATCCAGTAGAGGTGCGTCGTCGCATCGGGATGATTTTCCAAAAGCCGAACCCATTTCCCAAGTCAATTTACGAAAATATCGCCTTTGGGGCGCGCATTAATGGCTACCAAGGAAACATGGATGAATTGGTGGAAAAAAGCCTCAAACAAGCTGCCCTTTGGGATGAAGTCAAAGATAAACTCAAAGAAAGCGGTTTATCTCTCTCCGGTGGACAACAACAGCGTCTCTGTATTGCCCGTGGGATTGCTATTCAACCAGAAATCATTTTAATGGACGAACCCTGTTCAGCCCTTGACCCCATTTCTACTTTACGCATTGAAGAGTTAATCAACCAATTGAAAGAAAAATACACGATTGTGATTGTTACTCACAATATGCAACAAGCGTCACGGGTTTCCGATCGCACTGCCTTTTTTAATGCCCAAGCCACAGAAAAAGGAAAACAAGGGTATCTCGTTGAATATGACGACACAGAAACCATTTTCAACAACCCAGCGCAAGAAGCAACTCAGCAATATGTCAGCGGGGCATTTGGGTAAATTTGTTGGTTTCAAGCCTAGGAGAGTGTTACCAAGGTGGGTAGGGCTTGCTAAAAAATTGGTAGTCCTACATAGGATCGTATCATTACTGTTTACCACTACCAAGTTTTGAACTAATTATTTCGGTTGCTTTTTTGACAGTAAGGGGTTTATAAAATAGAAATCCCTGTCCTTTTTCACAGCCCCAATCTAAAAGTTGCTGGCGTTGCGCTTCGGTTTCTATTCCTTCGGCGATCACCCTTAACTCCATGCTTGTAGCAAGGTTAATAATCGTCTGCGCGATCGCGCTTTTTCTTTGATTTTTTGGAATCCCTTGGACAAACGCCCGATCAATTTTCATAACATCTAACGGGAGTTGATACAGCCGACTTAAAGAGGATTCACCCATCCCAAAATCATCTAAATAGAGTCCAACGCCAAGTTTTTTTATATTTTTAAGGATTGGATTTGCATCGATCTCTAACACAGTAGTTTCTGTGATTTCTAACTTTAAGCAATGAGGATTAATTTGGTATTTTTGAATTAAGTCATCAATCTGTTTAACTAAATCTCTTTCTTTTAATTGCTTAGGAGAAATATTCACACTTAATGTTAAGTTATTTCCATAAAAGTTTAGCTTCTCCCATTGTTGCAATTGATAGCAAGCCTGATCTAATATCCAATCGCCAATTTCGGAAATTAATCCTGTCTCTTCAGCAAGGGGAATAAAACGAGCTGGCGATACTCTCCCCTGAGTGGAATGATCCCAACGAATTAGGGCTTCAAACCCAGTCACTTCACCTGATTTGAGATCAACAACTGGCTGATAAACTAGGGATAACTCTTCTTGAGAAATTGCTTGTCGTAATTTTTGTTCAAGTTTTAATTTTGATCGTCTTTCTTCTAGCATTTGTTGATCAAAAATGCAGTATTTTTTTTGATTCATTTTGGCGTTAGACATAGCAATATTAGCATCGCGAACAATATCCTCAGAATTTTCATAACCACAGTTTCCCAAATTTATGCCAATGGTTGGCGTAAATAAATATTCACAATCATCATCTAAGATAAAAGAATTTTGAAACTGTTCTAAAATTTCCATCGAAAAAGTGACTGCTTCTTTTAAGTGGGAAATATGAGGGATAAAAATGCCAAATTCATCCCCTCCTAAACGCGCTAAGAAATCCTTTTTAGGAGTAATCTTTTCTAGTCGCCGAGCAACTTGATACAAGAATTTATCTCCGACTTGATGACCAAAACTATCATTAACTTCTTTGAAGTGGTTTAAATCAAGAATTAAAACGACACAATTTTCATTTTTTTGATCAATTTTACACGAATTAATAAAATCATTAACTGCCTTAAAAAAAGCAACTCGATTGGGTAACTTAGTTAAAGGATCATTATAGGCTAAATGTTTTAAACGATCTTCTACTGCTGCCCTTTCACTTCTAGCAGCGGATAAAAGTAAGGTGGGAATAGCAACTACTCCTACAAATGACCATAGTAATAAGAGACTATTCTCAACCCGATCTTGACTAAAAGGGCTGTTTCCTTGCATTGTTCCAACAATCGCAATAACAACTGTCAGAAAGATTGCGGTAGTCGCTCCTCGTTGAGTTAGTTTGTATCCCGCCCACATTAAAAACGGAAAACATAGGTATTGTAATGAGTAAATTTCAGGATTTAAGTAAGGATTTGGGATGATACCAAATACCAATAAATTGGTTAGTATAAGTAAGACAAAGCCAAGGGTAATTGTGAGTGTCTTTTTAGTCTTTAAGTTCGGATAGGACGGCTTGACCAAACTTAAAAGTAATGGGGTAATTATTAAGACTCCCATAGCATCTCCCACTACCCATTGCCAAAAGATATTGATCAAATCGTTAGTACACTGATACGTGAGACAAAAACTGCTACCAATGAAAGCGCCGAGAAGGGGCGCAATAATAACGCCAATCACTAAAAACTTTAAGGTATCACCAACGGTATCTAGTTCCTGACGAGTTTCCCATTGAGTCATTAAAATAGTTCCTAGCCAGGGTTCAGCAGTATTCGCGATCGCTGACCCAATAGCCAATTCCCAAGCAGCGTTTGTGGAGAGATTAGCCAAAAAAACCCCGACAATCACACCTAGCCACATTTTTGTTCCTAGGAATAAAAAACTGGCTAAACTAATGCCCATGGGAACCCAAAACAAAGACACATTTCCTTCTGTAAAAGCAAATTGGAAACTAATCTGGGCGCTGATAAAAATAATGATCCCTAAGGCAAGATTTTGGAGATAGTAAGATTGAATCATTCTTTTGAAGGATTGCTTATGCCCTAATTAAGTCTTAACATAAATTAATAGATGAAATGCAAAAAGGAATACTGAAATTTTCCCTATTATAAGCCCATTTCCAAAGAGAAATAAGGGGGGATGGGGGACTTTTTACAAATCAGATCATATCGCTATATAATAAATTAATTTTGTAAAAGAAATAGTTAAGATATTTTTCTGTAATGTCAGCAAAAGAAAATTCTCAATGGAAGATTAAAATCCTCTATGATGGTGATTGTCCCCTGTGTTTGCGAGAAATTAATTTTCTACAAAGACGAGATAATAATAGAGGGTTAGTTAAGTTTGTCGATATTACCAACGAAAATTATACGCCTGAAGAAAATGGTGGGGTTGACTTTAAAACGGCTATGGAGAGGATTCATGGTGTTCTCCCTGATGGTACGGTGGTTAAAGATTTAGAGGTATTTCGTCGCGTTTATCAGGTGTTAGGAATCGGCTGGGTTTATGCCCCAACAAAATTGCCGATTATTGGCGCGATCGCGGATTGGATTTATAACATTTGGGCAAATTGGCGACTGCGGTTAACAGGGCGACCGAGCTTAAAAACTATTGTAGAACAAAAAGGCTGTTCTCCAGAGAGTTGTGGAGTCTCTAAGCCACCACAATTTTAATTTTAATATTGAGAATGGTTCTACTGCCAAAACAGGGACAAGTTTTAATTGTTTTAATATTGGGAGTAGTCGGGGTTTCTACTGCTGCCATTTTTATTCGCCTTTGTCTGCAAGTTACAGGGGAAAGTGGACTAGGATTTAGTTTATTTATTGCCGCGGCGCGGTTAACTTTTGCTTCTTTAGCGTTACTTCCAATTTTAATTAATCAATTGCCAATTGGTGTTTCTCGCCAAGGCTATCAATGCGCGATCGCTGCGGGAATGATGTTAATGTTGCATTTTGCCTTTTGGATTACCTCTCTCTCTTTTACCTCGATTGCGGCTTCCACAACCATTGTCACCACGAATCCGATTTGGGTGACGCTTTTATCTTGGTTTTGGCTAAAAGAAAAACCCACACGCTTCACGATTTTAGGAATTGGAATTGCTTTATGTGGCGGATTTTGTATTGCTATTGGGGATGCTGATCGCCTCCATGGAGGGAGTAATCCGCTATTAGGGGATGGTTTAGCCTTATTAGGCGCTTGGTCAGCGAGTTTGTATTTATTATTAGGAAAACAAGCGCAAGCTGCAGGATTAAGTATTGGTCATTATAGCGCGATCGCTTATAGCACCGCTGCGGTTTTATTATTACCGCTTCCCCTATTTTTTGGGATTAATTATTGGGGATATCCCTCAGAAGTTTATGCTTATTTATTAGGAATGGCTCTGTTTTCCCAAGTTTTGGGGCATACTAGCTTTAATTGGGCAGTACGGTTTATTTCTCCCACTTTTGTCACCCTTGCTCTCTTATTTGAGCCAGTCAGTGCCAGTATTTTAGGAGTTTTTGTCTTTGGAGAAGTTCCCAGTATTTTAGTTTTAATTGGGGCAATCATTCTATTAACAGGAAGCGCGATCGCGATTTTAGGAGCCCCTCGTCGGGAGAATGTAAAATAATATGACTGCTATTGTTTACCTCGATGAAAAGAACTTATAATAAAATTAGTACCATCGGGAGGATGGGAATTAACGCTTGAGGAGCTAGTTGCAAGACTAGGATAGCACTGCGAATAGCATGTGCGCCCAAGAAGTCACGTCAAGTGGCACTCCACTCATTTTATGTTCACACCAAAAGCGCAACTGCTAAATATTGCAGGCGCTTTCTCGGTGTGTTAAGATATTTATATCCCCCTCACCTAATTCCCCCTTATTCCTAGGTTTAGGGAAACCCCCATTTCCCCCCTCCCTATTCCTAGGTTGGGGGATGCCCTTTTTTAAAAGTCATTAGTCTTTAAATCGCGATCGCGCTTCTAATGCTAAGGTTTGATTTCAGGAATTTAATGCTACTTTAAAGTGGCTTGATAACTAGAGGCTTTACGGCGACCTAGAGGTCATCCACTTTACCCCACTTTGAATAGCAAGTAACAGTAAGCCCAAGCCAATAAACAGAAAAACTGCGGTCATTAATACACTCATCCCCATGACTAAGGTTCGCACCGCAACTGCAATAGCCGCAGCCGCTTGGTTGCCATCGGGGAGGGGTTGCTCGGCATAACGACTAATAATCGCGATCGTCAATTTATAGAGAGGAAACGTTAGCCCACCGGCAATGATTGCCCCCAGTAAGGATTTTCTTAACGTTGTGCCATGAGAAGAGGTTTCATCAGTCATTGGT
>JBKHER010000045.1:0-12064 GCA_046540715.1 Halothece sp. | reverse complement strand
TATAGGGGGGAAATTGCCCTGATCTAGGACAGAAAAAACCGAACTTCTCTCGGGTGCGAACTTTGCTAGGCTATATCAGAGATGAATTCTAACTTTTATCACTAACTTTCTTAGCTATATTACTACACTTAAATTTAAGCGTCGTTGCAGTCAAGAAGAGAGGAAGCTATGGCAACAACAGATTTCAAAGATTATTATTCCATTCTGGGCATCAATAAAAATGCAAGTGAGAGCGACATTAAAAAAGCCTATCGGAGGCTCGCCCTAAAATACCATCCAGACCGTAATCCGAACGATAAAGAGGCTGAGAATCGCTTTAAGGAGATTAGTGAAGCCTACGAAGTGCTGTCTGATCCCGAAAAACGACAAAAATATGATCAATTTGGTCAATACTGGCAACAAGCGGATCAGTTTCAGCAACGCGGTGGTCCCCGAACTCGAACCACGACAACTGGCTTTAGCACAGACATGGGAAGCTTTGACTTTAGCCAGTATGGTAGCTTTGAAGAATTTGTGGATGAACTGCTGGGACGATTTAATACTGGTGGGCGCACCCGTTACAAATATCAAGCCTCCCCTGGTGGTGCTGGCTTTAGCGACTTTGGTGGCGGTTTTGGCACAACGACCGATGTTGCCCCAGATACAGAAGCCACCATTCGTTTAACGTTTAGCGAGGCCTTTCGTGGGGTGCAAAAACGTCTCAGTGTGGGTAATGAAGTGATTAATGTTCGTATTCCTGCCGGAGCAAAACAGGGGAGTCGCATTCGAGTTCCTGGGAAAGGAAAAAGTAGCCCCTATGGTCAACGGGGAGACTTATATCTGAATGTCCAATTACAACCCCATTCTTTCTTCCGCTTTGAAGACGATCACTTAGTCTGTGAAGTTCCCATTACTCCGGATGAGGCAGTTCTAGGGGCGAATATTGATGTGCCTACCCCCGATGGTTTAGTGTCGGTAAAAGTGCCTGCTGGAGTTCGTTCTGGACAGTCTCTGCGGTTGCGAGGGAAAGGGTGGATCAAACCCAATCAAGAAAGAGGGGATCTCTTTGTGCGGGTCAAAATTACCGTTCCGAAAAATATTAGCAGTCCGGAACGAGAATTATATGAAAAAATTAGAGCTAACCGCAAAGAAGACCCCCGAAAAGAGATTAAACAAGTCCGTCTCTAGTTTCTTCTTAAAAATCGACACCACGCCGAAGTTCTACCCCATGGTTCGCATAATGTTTATGACAGACCATTTCTGAGTAAACACTGGCGAGATCAAAATAGGGCGGACGATTAAAACAACGACCGGTGATAATGACTTGGGTATCGCTGGGTTTCGCCGCTAGGATTTTGACAATGGGTTCTGCCGGTAGCAGTTCGAGATCAACGGTGGGGTTGAGTTCGTCGAGAATAATGGTTTTATAGTTTCCCGATTCGATCGCGCTTTGTGCTATTTTCCAACCTCGTTGGGCTTCTTGATAGTCTTCAGGCTGTTGTTGACCGCGCCAAACAATAGCATCCCGACCACAGCGCACATGATCAATTAACTGGGGATAACTAGCTTTTAAAGCAGCGATCGCGGCATCTTCGGTGTAACCGGTTCCACCTTTTAACCACTGTACGATTAACAATCGTTGCGATTGATCTTGATCAATTCCCCGTCCAATAGCGAGTAGGGCTTTTCCTAAAGCACTGGTAGATTTACCCTTACCATCTCCGGTATAGATTTCAATGCCTTCTAACGCTTCGTCAGTCGCCAGATGGGGCTTCATTTCCGAATGGAGATTTGCTAAATCTAACAGGGGTTGTGGGGCAGCGCGACCGGTAATAATGATTTCTAAAGACTGCGGTTTATTTTGTATCGTCTCGATCACTTCTTGTAGGGGGAGTAATCCTAACTCTAAGACAGGGTTTAATTCATCGAGAACAATAATTGGGTAAAGCCCTGACGCGATCGCGCCTTTTGCCACATTCCAACCTCTCAGGGCTTCTTCTCGGTCAAAGGGAGTAATATCTTCTTTCCCAAAATACTCAGCTCGTCCAGTGCGAACATGGTCAATCAGATGAGGAAATCCCTGTTGCAGCGCAGCGATCGCGGCATCTTCATCATAAACCCGTTCTGGCCCTTTTAAAAATCGCAATAATAACACCCGATTCATCACTTGGGAGTGAATCCCCAACCCAATGGAGCGCAAGACGACTCCTAAGGCAGCTTGGGATTTGCCTTTCCCTTCCCCATCATAAACATGAATCTGTCCAACTTCACGCTCAGAGCGTTTTTGCGCGGTTCTAATCCCAATCCCAGTTCTAGTCATATTGTTTATCTTAGTCACTTTGAGTTAACATCGGAAACTCTAGTTTAAAAGGAAAAGGTTTCCCTTAGGAAAAGTAAAATCAGATTGATGATCGAATTTGCTAAAGCCCTCGTTAATCCCAAATTAGCCCCCTGTGCGCTCCGAGTTGCCCTAATTGTCGGAACGCTGGTGTTTGCCATTAATCATGGTTCGGCTCTCGTCCGAGGCGAAATGACCCGAACTCGTTGGATTTCCGCCGCTCTTACCTACTTAGTTCCCTATACTGTTAATATTCATGGACAGTTAGCCAGCAAAAAGCGCGATCCTAAAAGCTAAGGAAATTTACCTCTTTCCACCTTGACCGCACAGTCCTACACTTGAGGGGGAGCCTCTGGCACGCAGGAGAAAATTTTATGAAAAGAGTCTTAAGTATCATTTTGGGAGGCGGTGCTGGAACCCGTCTCTATCCGTTAACCAAGTTACGGGCGAAACCAGCTGTTCCCCTAGCAGGAAAATATCGCCTCATCGACATTCCGGTTAGCAACTGTATTAACTCAGGATTAGAGAAGATTTATGTGTTGACTCAATTTAACTCAGCCTCTTTAAATCGCCATATTAGCCGAACTTACAACTTTTCTGGCTTTAGCGATGGCTTTACAGAAGTGCTCGCTGCGCAACAAACCCCCGAAAATCCCAACTGGTTTCAAGGGACGGCTGATGCGGTTCGCAAGTATTTGTGGCTGTTCCAAGAATGGGATGTGGATGAATATTTGATCTTATCTGGGGATCATCTGTATCGCATGGACTATGATCAGTTCATTCACCATCACCGAGAGACTAATGCTGATATTACCCTCTCAGTGATTCCCATTGATGAAAAACGAGCCAGTAGCTTTGGTTTGATGAAAATTGATGATTCCGGGCGCATCATTGATTTCAGTGAAAAACCGAAAGGGGAGGCCCTCAAGCAAATGCGGGTGGATACCACCACCTTGGGGTTAGATGCCGAGCAAGCGCAAAAAACTCCCTATATTGCTTCCATGGGGATTTATGTGTTCAAAAAAGAAGTCTTGAACCAGTTATTAACTGAGAAACCCGATCAAACTGATTTTGGGAAAGAAGTGATTCCAGGGGCTGCACCTGATCATCGCGTTCAAGCCTACCTGTTTAATGACTATTGGGAAGATATTGGTACCATTGAGGCTTTTTATAAAGCCAATTTGGCCCTGACCCTGCAACCGAACCCCCCTTTTAGCTTTTATGATAAGGAAGCCCCAATTTATACCCGAGCCCGTTATCTCCCCCCAACAAAACTGCTGCATTGTGAAATCACCGAATCCATTATCGGTGAAGGTTGTATCTTAAAAGAATGTACCGTTGGCAGTTCGGTCGTGGGGATTCGCACTCGCATTGCAAAAGGTTGTTCGGTGGAAAATAGCATGATTATGGGCGCAGATTACTATGAATCCCATGTTGAACGCGCCTCTGGCGGAAGAAGAGATCATCAAATTCCCATTGGTATTGGGGAAAATACCAAAATCCGTCGCGCGATCGTGGATAAAAACGCTCGTATCGGCAAAAATGTTCTGATTATGAATAAAGATCGGGTAGAAGAAGCCAACCGAGAAGACGAAGGCTTCTATATTCGCAGCGGCATCGTTGTCGTCCTGAAAAATGCGACCATCTATGATGATACCGTCATCTAACCAGGAAAGTGGATTGCTACGCTAGACATTGGGGGAGTATGGTTTTGCTCCCCTTGCTGAGAAGTGTGATCTGACAAACAACCAAGGACCGACCAAAAGGGTTAACTATAACCAAATTTTCCCGAGATGAGATCAGCTAAGATCAGAAGAAAATTTCGTGATAGAATAACAAAGAGCTTGGAAACTGCTAAAAAACTGAGGATTAAATCCAGCGCTAGCAGACTCCTTTGTTTTTCAGAATTATGCTAACCGTTGCGTTAACTCATTCATGTGTTCTGTTCGAGAGTTTTTAATAGAAAATCAATTTCATTTTTTCCTTACGATGTATCTCTAAGAGAGATCGTAAACGCCAAATCGGTTTCTTAAATCATTCCGAGTCTTCTCATAACGCAACCATTAATCAGCCAATATCAAACCCTGGTCTTTTCTTATTTGTTACAGGTGATTTGCTATTGGTCATTAGGGATTAAGTTAGACTTCGATATTTACCCAACTTCGTTTTATAGAAGGGGAAATATCAGCATAGCGTATAACAAATAATGCTAGAAATTTGAGGGAATTGAATGCCAAAACAAATTATTATTGCCGAGCAACATCACACGGCTGCAATTTTTTCGGAAAATCTGATTGAAGAAATTGTTGTTTCCACCGGAAATCAACAAATTGGTGATATTTTTCTTGGGGTGGTCGAAAATGTCATCCCCGGAATTGATGCAGCCTTTGTTAACATTGGCGATGCTGAACGCAATGGCTTTATCCACGTTACAGATTTAGGTCCTTTACGCTTAAAACGCAGTTCAGGGGCAATTACAGAGTTAGTGGCTCCCCAACAAAAGGCTCTTGTGCAGGTCATGAAAGAGCCAACGGGGAATAAGGGACCGCGTTTAACTGGGAATGTGAGCTTACCTGGACGATATCTCGTTTTAATGCCCTATGGACGGGGCGTTAATCTTTCCCAACGCATTAATAAAGACAGCGAACGCAGTCGGCTACGGGCGTTAGCAATTTTAGTTAAACCGGCGGGAATGGGCTTGCTAGTTCGCACCGAAGCAGAAGGGCAGCCCGAAGAAGCCATTATGGAAGATTTAGAGGCTCTCAAGCAACAGTGGGAGTCCATTCAAGAAGCTGCCAATACCACTCGCCCCCCAGCTTTATTGAACCGAGATGATGATTTTATCCAAAAGGTCTTGCGAGATATTTATAGCAATGAGGTAAATCGCATTGTGGTTGACTCGAATGTTGGGGTGAAACGAGTCAAACAACAATTAGCCAGTTGGAATGGGGGAAAAATTCCCAATGGCGTTTTAATTGACCATCATCGGGAACGACAGCCGATTCTCGAATATTTCCGAGTTAATGCAGCAATTCGAGAAGCTCTAAAACCAAGAGTTGATTTGCCCTCGGGGGGTTATATTATTATTGAGCCTACCGAAGCTCTTACTGTTATTGATGTCAACTCAGGATCATTTACGCGATCGGCGACTTCTCGGGAGACGGTTCTCTGGACAAATTGCGAGGCGGCGGTAGAAATTGCCCGTCAGTTGCTGTTAAGGAAAATCGGTGGGGTGATTATTGTTGACTTTATCGATATGGACTCCCGACAGGATCAAATGAAGGTTCTAGAATCCTTTGAACAGGCGTTGAAAAAGGATAAGGCACGTCCGCAGATTTCGCAGTTATCAGAATTAGGATTAATTGAGTTAACTCGTAAGCGACAAGGACAAAGCCTTTATGAGATTTTTGGGCAAACTTGTCCCACTTGTGGGGGGTTAGGACATTTAGTCCATTTACCTGGAGAACAGGAAGCTGTGGCGGCGGTTCCTGTAGCAGGAATTCCTGCCGCACCAAGGATTCCAGCGAAAGAACCCCAAGAAATTGCTGATTTTACGCCCCCAGAACCCGAATCAGCAGAATCAGAGACTCCGTTAGTTAACCATCCTAGTTACCAAGAGTCTGGGGGGGATAATGTTAATCGTCGTCGCCGTCGTCGTACCATTGATGTTCCGACAAAAGGCGATCGCGCGATCGCGGACAAAGCTCCCAAACTGAAGGGGAATAATGGCGCGAAAGATACCGATAAGGGATCGAATAAAGGTGAGAAAGACAATAAAGAAATTAAACCCAAAGGACACTCTAGTGGACGCTCGCCGCAACGAGAAGAACCGAAGCAAACGGTAACGGTGGAAATGACCCCTTGGGAACAAGAAATTTATGCCTTGATGGGATTATCCCCCCTCGTCCGTTTAGATGAAGAAGTGGATCGGCGTAAAACCCGAGTTTATGCGGTTGAACCTCAACAGGGGAATCAAGAACAAGAAACCACTGGCGAGACTGTAAATGAGGGGAATGGTCATCAAAAGCAAGAAGAAGAAAACCCTGAGCCCATGGTTTCCCAAAACGAAACCCCCACTGAAACAACGGAGTCATCTCCTGTTCAAGAAACTCCCACCGAGATAGAAGCTAGTGAATCATCTCCTGTTAGTGAAACTTCTACGGAGGAAGCTAGTGAGTCATCTCAGTCAGAAAACCAAGCATCCCAAACCGTGATTCGTCGTCGCCGCCGCCGTTCTTCTGCGCGTTAACCTTTGATGCTGGGGGAAACAGGTTGTTTTATAACCATGTTTTCCTCAAGCCCAGTAGATTAATCTTTCGGTTAAGCTAGTCGTAGAAATGTAATCATTAATGACCCATGACGAATAACCAAGAACAAACTACCAACCAACAAGCCCAACCGAGTTACATTAAACTGGCCATGCGGAACATGGTTCGTAAATCTGGAAAGTCATTACAACACTTTTTCCTGAGCGCGATCGGGCTACTTGCCCTATTTATCGGTCTATCTTACCTTACCCACTAATGGTTGCTTCTGTTCCTCTTTCAGTTTATATTCAAACCAATATTGATCCATCCTGTCTTCCTAATCCTGAAACTTGGGAACAATGGTTTAAAGCATGGATGAAGGCACTTCAAGAGGAGTTGCCACCCGCAACAGAATATGAATTAACCCTATGTCTCAGTAATAATACGGAAGTTCAAACGCTCAATGCCCAGTATCGCCATAAAGACCAGCCCACGGATGTTCTTGCTTTTGCCAATTTAGAAGCCCCTTTATCGGATGCGGAAAGATTACTTTTTCAAGAAGAACCATTGTATCTTGGAGACATCATTATTTCCGTAGAAATGGCTAGACAGCAGGCGCAATTTTATCAGCATTCTTTGCAACAAGAATTGGCTTGGCTAGCAACCCATGGGTTACTCCATCTTTTAGGATGGGATCATCCAGATGATCACAGTTTAGAAAAAATGCTTGCTCATCAGGAAACTTTATTGCTATTGTCTGGTCATAAGTCTAGAAAACGTTAATATAAATAATGAATAATGAACAATGAACAATGAACAATTAATTATCCCTAGAAAACCTAAGCAAGGGGAAAATCATTTGACTGTTATTTCTAAATCCTATCAACCAGAGGAAGTGTCTTCCTCAACCCCAAAAACTTCAAGTCTAAAGCGTCATTTAGCGTTTAAGGTAGCTCCTGATCTCCTCAGTAGTTTTCGGTATGCGTTTGCTGGCGTGCGTTATGCTTTTACCACCCAGAGAAATTTTCGCATTCATACTGTAATTGGCACAATTGCCCTGAGTTTGGGGCTTTTTTTACAAGTAAGTGCTGTAAAAATGGCAGTGATTGGAGTAACCGTTGCTTTTGTTCTTACCTTGGAACTCATTAATACCGCTTTAGAATCGGTAGTTGACCTGACGGTTAAGCAAACTTATCACGAACTGGCTAAAATTGCTAAAGATTGCGCGGCTGGGGCGGTTTTAATTGGAGCTTTAGCCGCTTTATTTGTGGCAGCAGTAATTTTATTACCACCATTGTTAACGCTTATTTTTAATTCATAGAACGCTAAAATTTGATAACGAGCCTTAGATCGGAGTTGCCCATGATTCTCGTTATCGACAATTACGATAGTTTTACTTATAACTTAGTTCAATATTTGGGGGAACTGGGACACAAAAGTTCTGTTGCCAAAGAGATTCAGGTTTATCGCAATGATGAAATAGATTTAAGCGCGATCGCGCAGTTAAACCCAACCGGAATTGTTATCTCCCCCGGACCGGGACGACCGGATGATGCGGGAATTTCCCTTGAGTTAATCCGCGAATTTGCCCCCACAATCCCGATCTTAGGCGTTTGTTTAGGACATCAATGTATTGGACAAGTCTATGGGGGAAGCATCACCAAGGCTGGCGTTTTAATGCACGGGAAAACCTCTTCAGTTCATCATACCCGACAAGGAGTCTTTCAAGGCTTAGACAATCCTTTTACCGCCACTCGCTATCATAGTTTAGTGATTGATCGAAACTCAATTCCCAATGTCTTAGACATTACCGCTTGGGTAGAAGATGGAACAGTTATGGGCGTGCGTCATCGTGACTATCCTCATTTACAAGGAGTGCAATTTCATCCTGAAAGTATCTTGACCGAAGCAGGAAAACAATTATTGCAAAATTTCTTGGTATCCTTAACAAAGCCAATCAAGGTGGGATAAGTCATTATTGGTTTATAGTATGAAGCGAAGACAATTATTGCGTTATGTGGGTTTAGGAACTTTAGCGGCGATGGGTGGAATCCTCCTTTCTCCCCAAAGCTATCAAGCCCAAAATTCCCCACGATTAGAAATTGAATGGCTCGGACATACCGCCTTTTTATTTAAGAGTAATGAAAACCGAGTTTTAGTGAATCCCTTTCGACCCATTGGTTGTACCGCCGGTTATCCCGCCCCAGAAGTGAATGCGGATTTGGTGATGATTAGCAGTCAACTCTTCGATGAAGGCGGTGGGGTTGCTAATTTACCTAATGATCCGCGCGTGTTATTTGAATCTGGATCTTATCAATTTCAAGGGATGAATATTGAAGGGATTAGGATGCCTCACGATCGCGAAGGGGGACGACGGTTTGGCACCAATATTGCCTGGAAGTGGGAACAAGCAGGGGTAAAAATCCTTCATCTTGGCGGCGCTGCGGCTCCTTTGGAGACAGAAGATCGCATTTTAATGGGACGACCGGATGTGTTAATTCTTCCCGTGGGAGGAAGTCCAAAAGCCTACACGCCTGAGTTAGCTAAACAAGCGATGGAACGATTGCGCCCTCGGTTGGTCATTCCCAGTCATTATCTAACTGAAGCCGCGGATGAAGAGAATTGTGATTTAGTGGGGGTAGAGGAGTTTACTAATCTTTTAGAGGGAACTCCCTATCAGCAAGTTAATAAAAATGTGATTAGCTTCACTGCCAATGATTTACCTGAACAAACCGAAATTAGGGTAATGAATAGTGAACAGTTATTAGTAGGTAATAATCAATGACAAATAACGAATATCAACAACGGCGACAAGCCTTAATGGAAAAAATTGGTCAGGGAACAGCGATTTTTCGCAGTGCGCCGACAGCAGTGATGCACAATGATGTGGAATACCCTTATCGTCAAGATAGCGATTTTTATTATCTAACGGGGTTTGATGAAGAAGAAGCGGTGTTAGTGCTGGCCCCCCATCACGAAGAACATCAGTTTGTTTTATTTGTGCAGCCAAAAGATTTAGAAAAAGAAACTTGGACAGGCTACCGTGTCGGTATAGAAGCGGCGAAGGAAAAATTTGGGGCAGATGAGGCTTACCCCATTGCAGAGTTAGCGGAAAAATTACCGCAATATTTAGAAAAAGCGGACTGTCTTTATTATCATTTTGGGCGTGATGAAGACTTTAATCATCAGGTTGTGAAATATTGGCAAAAGTTAATTGCCCAATATCCGAAAAAAGGATTTGCTCCTCGCGCGATCGCTGATACCAATTTTCTTTTACATCCGTTGCGACAGGTTAAAAGTGAGCAAGAATTAGCCTTCGTTCGCAAGGCAGTTGATATTGCTACCGAAGCTCATAATTACGCTCAAAAGTTCGCCCAACCCGGTCGATATGAATACGAAGTGCAAGCCGAAATTGAATATATTTTCACCAAACATGGGGCAATGTCTCCTGCTTATCCCAGTATTGTTGCCTCTGGAGAAAATGCTTGCATTCTTCACTATATTGAGAATAAAAAACAACTGCAAGAGAATGATTTACTCTTAATTGATGCGGGTTGTTGTTATGA
Organism: Halothece sp.; assembly: GCA_046540715.1. Taxonomy (GTDB): domain Bacteria; phylum Cyanobacteriota; class Cyanobacteriia; order Cyanobacteriales; family Rubidibacteraceae; genus Halothece. The sequence continues at coordinate 1,934 of JBKHER010000045.1, read as the reverse complement.
ATATTACAATTCTGATATTACCCGTACGTTTCCCGTCAGTGGCAAATTTACCCCCGAACAAAAAACCATTTACGAAATTGTTTTAGAGGCGCAAACTAAAGCCATTGAACAAGTCAAACCCGGCAATACTTATAATCAATTCCATGACACAGCAGTGCGCGTGTTAGTAGAAGGATTAATGGATTTAGGCATTTTACAGGGGGATATTGAGGAAATTATCAAAGAAGAAAAATATAAGCCTTATTATATGCACAAAACAGGACATTGGTTAGGGCTAGATGTTCATGATGTGGGCGGTTATAAAATGGGAGAAGACCATTGGCAAACCTTGCAACCTGGAAATATCTTAACCGTTGAACCTGGGCTTTATCTCTCTGGTCATGCTAAACCTGTGGAAGGACAGCCGGAACTGCCAGAACGTTGGCACGGCATTGGGGTTAGAATTGAAGATGATGTCTTGGTGAGGGCCGATGGGAATGAAGTCCTTAGCGCGGCTGTTCCCAAGTCAGTAGAAGCCATGGAAAATCTTAAAGGATAAACTTTTTTAACGCTGCTACAACCCCATCTTCCTCTACACTGGGCGCAATCCAGTCCGCTTGGGCTTTAACCTCGGGCGGTGCATCTCCCATAGCAATTCCTAGGTGAACGTAGTTTAGCATTTCGAGATCATTAAAATTATCTCCGATCGCGATCGCGTTTTGGGCTTGTAAGCCTAAAATTGTCTCCACCAGATAGCGAACTGCTTTCCCTTTACTTGCGCCAGGGTGACAGGCTTCTACAAAATAGGGATTCGATTGGGTTAAATACAGTTGTTCCTCGGAATAAAGTTGTTTCAGTTTGGCTAATAAGGCTTTTGTCACCTCAGGTTCAGCACTCATCGCAAGAATTTTGGTGGGACTTTGATCTAAAAGGGAGCGTAAATCACCGACAGCATTGGCTTTAATGCGACTGCGCTCGATATAAAGTTCAGTATCTTTCGTTACCTCTCGCACATATAATTGGTCATTCAGATAGAAATGGACATCCAGGGAAGATCGCAGTGCCGGTTCTTCGCAAAAGTCTAATAATTCTTGGGCTAAAGGAATGGGAACCGGTAAATGCCAGAGGCGTTCTTGGGTTTTGGGATTTTTAATCCAAGCCCCGTTATAGCAAATCACGGGTAAATCAGTCCCAATAGCTTGAGCAAAGTACAATGCCGAGCAATACATTCTTCCTGTGGCAAGTATCACTTTAATTCCTTGCTCCTGTATGGCTTTTAAGGCTTCAATTACGACAGAATTAACTTCATTGGACTCGCCGGCAATTGTTCCGTCAATATCAAGAATAACTAAACGAATGTCCTCAGAATCGCGGTAGCTAACAGACTCAGTCATTGATCTCTCTGCATGATTGGACAAAACTATGTTACCTTTAAATAAACATTAAGCATTGTTAATTACTCCGTTTTAGGACAAAAATAATAATCATGGTAGGATTTATTAAAAAGATTTTTGGCTCGAACTCAAATGACAACGAAGAAAAACCAAAACGTCAAAAAGCCTTTTATCTCGATCCCGATGAGGCAAAAACTTATGGCAACATTGACTATATGCGCCAGCCGACTAAAACTAGAAAGACGTTTCCAAAAACCTTAGATAATCCTGAAGGAAGTGAATTAGTAGAAGAGGTTTCCGCAATGGATAAAAAATCTCTTTCTAAATCAAACTCCAATCAGGAAACTCAGAAGGAGAGGAAAGCAGAACCGTCTCAAGATATTGCCCCAGAAAAAAATATGTATTCGGCAAAAGATGATCCTGCACTTCAGCAACGCCGTAAATTTGATTCCAGTTTAGATAAGTTTAGAAATATGGCTCGGGATATTAAGAAAGAATAGTCATTCGTTATTGGTTATTCGTTATTTGGTAACTGATCAGTGATCACTGGTTGACAAAGGA
>JBKHER010000044.1:0-12142 GCA_046540715.1 Halothece sp. | reverse complement strand
TTGGCTACTAGAACCAGCATTTAAAACTAGGATTTTCATTTTTGAATTCAAGGGGGAGCTTTCCTTAGCTATTTTATTTTAATCCCTGACTCTTAGAGAAAGTTTGAAAAGCCGTTGCATCGGAATGGCTGGCAAATATGGGGCTTTAGTGGGCCAGTTCACGCCGTGATTTGACACAGGATCAGGGAAAACCAATTTTGGGAATCTTGCCAAGTATTTAAGACTTCTAACCCCTCTTGGGCAAGTTCTTTTTTCATTGTTTGGAGATTAAACTTACGAGAAATCTCGGTGCAGATAGCTTCTCCCGCCTCTAACTCAACAGTTAAATCGAGGGCTTTTAACTCTACTGTTTGGGCTTGCGTGGAACGGAGATAGGTTTCAATTTGTCCCAGTTCAGAGTTATAAAATGTCCAATGTTGGAAGTTTTGACGGTTAAAGTTCCCCTGAAACCGACGGTTGAGGTGATCGAGGAGATTATAGTTAAATTCGGCGGTGACTCCCTGACTGTCGTTATAAGCGGGTTCAAGAATATCTTTCGATTTTTGCAAATCTAGCCCTAATAAAAAATAGTCCCCTGGATTGAGAGAGGCGGTAATCTGTTGGAAGATTTCTTGGCATTGTTTCGGGGCAAAATTCCCCAGAGAACTGCCTAGAAAGAAGACCATTTGCTTGGGAAGAGGAGAAGGTGGAAGATGTTGTAGGGCTTGTTCATAGGTTCCCACCAAGCCATAGATTTTGAGGGTGGGATAGTCAGTTAATAAGTCTTTGGCACTGGCTTCTAATATCCCTGCACTGACATCAATGGGAACATAGCGTAGGGGATAGTCTAGATTATAGTAGGAGTCAAATAAGAGGCGCGTTTTAGTGGAACTACCACTTCCCAGTTCAATCAGTTCACATAAACCCGTTGTTTGCGCGATCGCGCTTCCATAGGCTTCTAAAATTTCGGCTTCGGTACGAGTGGGATAATATTCGGGTAACTCACAAATCTGTTCAAATATTTCTGAGCCGCGATCATCATAGAGATAATGGCAAGGAATGGTTTTTTGTCTCTGCGTTAATCCTGCCATTAAATCCGATCCATCATTAGCAGATGCTGTAACTTTCGGATCACTTAAGTCTTGAATGGTTAAACGTTGCTGATAATTCGCTAATTGATCGCGGTTCCCAGTGGGAGAAGAAATAGACATGAAGCTCTTTGTTTAGATTTTTTAAGTCACTTCTACTGATATTAACAGGCTAACGAAACAAGTTATTACTCTCGAACTAAGTTTTAAGATGAAGAGAAAACGAGGAGACATTAGCGATGACACAGGTACTTTGTATCGGGGAAATACTGTATGACTATTTAGCCGCTGATCGGGGAAAATCTATCGAAAGTGTGAGTAATTGGATTGCTTATCCTGGTGGCGCACCGGCAAATGTGGCAAGTGCATTAGTGAAGCTGGGAACATCGGCAGGGTTTATTGGTTGTATTGGCAAAGATGAACCTGGACAATCCTTAAAACAGTTACTTTTAGAAACAGGGGTCGATTGTCAAGGCATCCAAGAACATCCCACTGCGCCCACCCGAGGGGTTTATGTGTTACGTTCTGATAGCGGCGATCGCGAGTTTGCAGGCTTTGGCCATCTCCCCCGTGATCAGTTTGCAGATGCGTTTCTCAAAGCTGATGAAATGCCTGTTCCCCTATTTGAACAAGCCCAATTTTTAGTTTTAGGAACTTTAGAACTTGCCTATCCCACGACGCGCAAAGCTATTTTTCGCGCCCTTGATCTGGCTAATACCTACGATATTAAAGTTTTAGTAGATGTCAACTGGCGACCAATGTTTTGGAAGGATACAGAAGAGGCAATCCCCTTAATTCATCAGTTGTGGGAGTCTGTGGATTTTATTAAATTATCTCGGGAAGAAGCGGAATTATTATTTGATACTAAAGAGTCAGGCGCGATCGCGCATCAAATTGCTTCTCTAGAAGGGGTTTTTATTACCGATGGGGGAAACACCGTTAGCTATTGCTTAAACAACTTTGAGGGCAAAATTCCTACCTTTGAAATGCCTGTAGAAGACACCACCGGTGCTGGCGATAGTTTTGTTGCAGGTTTAGTGCATCAACTCTGTCAAAAAGGATTAAATTATTTCGATAATCCCACAGCCGTGAAAGAAATGATCACCTATGCTTGTGCCGTTGGCGGTTTAACCACCACAAAATCAGGGGCGATCGCTGCCCAACCTACTGCGACCGAAGTCGAGGCTTTTCTAAAGCGTGGTTAAAACACAGAGATAAAGGGCTTCACTCCACTCCACGACTGCGCCATAAGTATCCCCAGTCTGTCCGCCTAATTGTCGATTAAACCACCATCCCACCAAAAGGGGAATTGCCATCCCCAAAAATAGGGGAATGATGACATCCCATTGCCAATAAATCAAGCCAATCAGGGTGATGAGTCCTAAGGTAATCCCGCCCAAAAGAAGATCTTGAGGTAATTTTAATGCCTCCTTATGAAAGTCGCCCTTCCCCTCTGCTCTTAAATAAGGGTAAAGCGCGATCGCGCTCACTTGTCCCCACCGCCCCCAGCCAGACATTAAAATTAAAATCAACCATCGAACTTGAGTAATTTCACTAAACGCAACAATTTTTAATATCAATACGATTACGGCGGCGATCACCCCAAAAGCACCAGTAGTGCTGTCTTTCATCACCTGTAAACGTTTTTCAGAATCAAGGACGGCTAACCCATCGGCGGTATCAATGACCCCATCAAGATGAAGTCCCCCTGTTAACAGAATTCCCACAGCGACCACTAATGCTGATCGTGTTAAAATAGGAACGTTGATAATACTGAGAGTTTGATCAAAAACAGCTAAAATCCCACCCAATAAAATGCCTATCAGTGGCGCAAAGCGAGCAATTCGAGTCAACTGCAAAGACCACTGTTGTGGCAAAGGAATAATGGTATAAAAGGCAACAGCCCCCCACCAAGAGTTTGCTATTTCTTTCCAAAAATAGATAAATTTTTTCATAGTAAGTCTGAACAGAACAAAAAAGTTAGGCTAACATTGTGTCGTAGCAGGAAAATAATTAATCCTGTCAAATATTACATTTTCAGACATTCCTTCTCTTTAAGTCGTTATCCTCGTTGCTTAACAATCACCTTACCCAAAACTGAATTTTATTTCATCGCATAACAACAGACATCACCATGAGTAATCCTAAAAACTATCAACATTTTTTAGCTCCCTGTATCATTGACAATGGACTCGTTATTCATAAAGAAGATATGTATCGTTTGCTAAACGATTTAAGTGCCGTCCGTTATACTCATTACCTCGACGGAGAGTTTAAGGGAGAAGGAGAAGGCTATATTGTTGAGGTATTTGAAGATCCCAACCAAGCCACGTTAATTGTTAATAAAACTATCTATATTAATCTTGCCAGTTTTGACTATATCCAGTTAGAAACGAGTCAAGAAGGCACTTACTTAAATTTAGTTCACGAACAACGGACATTGCAATTATTTCCTCTTAGTAATCCTTTTAGCTGCGAAGAAAGCAATTCCTATTTTGATCCCATGTTATTAGAAGCCATGGTAACTGATGTCCTCTCCGCCCGTCATGATGTGCAATTAGACGAAGAGGATGACGAATATTTCTTTTAAGTTTTCTTGTGACCACAATTGTTCAGATACCCAAGCCCGTGCCGGAACCTTGATAACGCCTCATGGCAAGGTAGAAACCCCGCGTTTTATGCCAGTGGGAACCGCTGCCACGGTTAAAGGGTTAACCCCAGCCCAACTCGAAAGCGCCCAAGCGCAAATGATTCTTGCTAATACCTATCATCTACATTTACAACCTGGCGAAGAAATTATTGCTAAAGCAGGGGGCTTACATTCCTTTATGGGCTGGAAACAGCCAATTTTAACCGACTCTGGTGGGTTTCAAGTTTTTAGCCTCAGCGATTTACGGAAAATTAATGAAGAGGGAGTAACCTTTCGATCGCCGCGGGATGGTCGCATTATAGACTTTACCCCAGAACGAGCAATTCAGGTGCAAAATGATCTCGGGGCGGATGTGATGATGGCGTTTGATGAATGTCCCCCGTATCCTGCTGATTATGAAACGGTTTTATTAGCCACAGAACGCACAGAACGCTGGTTAGAACGGTGTATCACTGCCCACGCCCGTCCTGAGAGTCAGGCGTTATTTGGGATTGTGCAGGGAGGCGTTTATCCTGATTTGCGTCAATATGCAGCCAAGCGGCTAGTAGAATTTGATTTACCCGGTTATGCCATTGGGGGAGTGAGTGTGGGAGAACCTGGAGAGTTAATTCATAAAATTGTTGCCACCACCGCGCCCTTATTACCGAAAGAGAAACCTCGGTATTTAATGGGAGTGGGGACGTATCAAGAAATGGTCAGCGCGATCGCGCAAGGGGTTGATTTATTCGATTGTGTCATCCCCACTCGCTTAGGGCGACATGGCACAGCTTTAGTGCAAGGAGAACGTTGGAATCTCAAAAATGCCCGTTTCCGAGAAGATTTTACCCCTCTTGACGAAACTTGTCCTTGTTATTGCTGTCAGAACTTTTCCCGCGCCTATCTCAGTCATTTAATCCGATCGCGCGAAATGTTAGGCTACCTGCTATTATCACTCCATAATGTTACAGAATTAATCCGTTTTACCCAACGCATTCGCACCGCCATTCTAGAAGATCGTTTTCTCCAAGAATTTGGACATTGGCTGCACCAAGAAACTTTGGTGAGTTAACGCTACAAGCATGCCCTTTAGCCCCCCTTAGATAAGGAGGGTTGGGGAGATCGCTATGTAGCAAGTAGGTTTAGGATTCGAGATTATTCACTAACTCGCCGTCCTAGCAGAACCGGACAATTGGCATAAACTCTGACATAATCCGATAAAGAAGCCCCCAAAAGTCGATCCAAATCAGGTAACGTTCGGGCGACACTCGGGCGACGATCAGGTGATCCCAACATTAAGAGACTAACCTTATGATCTTCTGCCAGTTGACAAAGCGTGGGACCCGGTTTTCCACCCGCAATGATTCCTTGACAGTTAACCCCTTGTTTTTTCGCCTGTTCCACCGCAGGAGCGAGTACCGGCATTTTTTCCGCTTCTTGTCCCGATATGGTTTCTCCCTTTTCCATAGAAGGATCAACCTGAACTAACAGTAACTGACCTGAAGGAATATCTCGTAATAAAAATAGGGCTAACTCTAGACAATATTGGGAATCTGCGGATTGATCCACTGCAACCATGATCCGTTTGAGGCGAGTCACATAAATGTCATCCTTCACCAATAACATGGGACGGCTAGAGAGTTGAAACACATATTGACTCACCGAGTTTTCAAGGATTGATTCGAGACGTTTCAATCCTCGCGACCCCATAATAATTAAATCGCTTTCTATTTCCTCAGCGACTTCACAAACCGTTGTCTTGGGATCACCCTGCCGTAACATCGTAGAAACTTGCGCTGGATCAAGGTGCATTCGTTGAATTGCCCCAGCAAGGAGTTTTCCTCCTTCTTCCCATTTTTCCATCATCGCCTCACTTGTAATTTGCGATGGAACAACATTTAGAATTGTAACTGAGGCATTTTTGAGAGACGGTAGTTGCAATAGATACTGCAACATTTCCTCAGAGTGACCCGTACCAGAATCTGCAAGCAAAATTTTATTAAGCATCTTTCGCTTCCCCTCCCAATTCAGTTTTTAACTAATTTATACATATCACGGTTTTAGGAAAGTGATCGCCTCTTCTGTAATGAGTCTTAAAACTTGGTGAATGTTATTTGTTATTCGTTATTTGTTCACTAATTACTGGTCACTGGCTTACAAACCACAAAAGAATCAAGAAGGTAGAGAAATTTCAGTTCCGGCCCCTTCATTAAGATGTCCCCCAGCAGGTACAGATCCCGAAAAGACTAAGCCTCGTTGAGCATCTAAACTTAAGATCGCCCCTTCTCGAATTGTGTCCGTTGCCCCTTCAAAGCCAACAATCACCGGAATCCCTAAGCGCAAACCAATCACCGCCGCATGACTGGTCAGACTTCCTTCTTCGGTAATAATGCCCGTAGCCTTACGAATTGCCTCCACATAATCCGCATTGGTATAGGGAACCACTAAAATTTCCCCAGGGCGGAAATTCCCCACATCCTGTGAAGTCTTCGCAATGCGGGCGCGACCGCTTACCGTTCCGTGACCAATGCCCACACCGCGACCTAAAACCGCAGTTACCACTTCTACCTTAATTAAATCGGTTGAACCAGCAACCCCTTGTAACGTGCCAGCGGTCATTACCACTAAATCCCCTTCTGAGAGTAACCCTTTCTCTTGGGCAACATTCAACGCCGCTTTAAATGTTTGTCCAGTGGAGGGTAAATCAAGCACCAACAAGGGGTTAACCCCCCACACCAGTTGTAACTGCCGAGCCACATCTACATGAGGCGTAACCGCTAAAATGGGGGTTTGCGGACGAAATTTCGAGACATTTCTCGCGGTTGCCCCGGTTTTGGTTAAGGTCATAATTGCCGAAGCATTCAACTGAGAGGAAATTTGGCTCACTGCACTAGAAATAGCATTAGGAATGGTGCTAGTGGTGTCAGGATTTTCGGAGGGAGTGGGTTCTTCCCTCTCGATCCGACTAGCAATTCTCGCCATAGTTGCCACAGCTTCCACTGGATATTTCCCCACTGCGGTTTCATTCGATAGCATGACCGCATCGGTGCCATCTAAAATCGCGTTTGCCACATCGGAAACCTCAGCACGAGTGGGACGAGGATTATTTGCCATACTATCCAACATCTGGGTAGCAGTAATAATCGGAATCCCTAAACGGTTAGCCGTGATAATTAATTGTTTCTGTAAAACCGGAACCTCCTCAGCCGGCAATTCTACTCCTAAATCCCCTCGGGCAACCATTACCCCATCACACAGGGATAAAACCGCTTCCATTTGTTCAATGGCTTCGTGCTTTTCAATCTTCGCAATAACAGGAACCGATTTCCCGGCACTGGAAATGATTTCCTTAATTTCTAAAAGATCTTGAGGATTACGAACAAAACTTAAAGCAATCCAATCCACCCCTTGATCCAAACCAAACATTAAGTCACGGCGATCTTTATCGGTTAACGCCCGAACTGAGAGATAGACACCGGGAAAATTCACCCCTTTATTATTAGAGAGAACTCCTCCAAAAACCACCCGACCATGAACTTCTTTTTTCTCAGGATAAACGGCTTCTACTTTCATTTCCACTCGACCATCATCGAGGAGAATGGTCGCACCTACTGGAACTTCATCTGCTAAGAGATCGTAGCTAACATAACTTTTTTCTGGCGTTCCCGTGATGGGATAACTGGTGAGAATAAACGGATCGCCTTTTTCTAAGGTAATCGAACCATTTTCAAATTGACCCAAGCGAATTTTGGGCCCTTGTAAGTCTTGTAAAATTGCTACGGGTTGATTGAGTTCAAAGGCAGTTTGGCGAATAAGCCGAATGCTGCTTTGGTGATCCTCTTGCGTTCCATGAGAAAAGTTTAATCGCAGCGTTGTTGCACCCGCTTTGATTAAATCACGGAGGACATTAGGTTTTAGGGTTGCAGGGCCAACAGTAGCAACAATTTTAGTTCGGCGGGATAGATTTTGCAGTTCCATAGATAGATCTTCTCAACAAGCACTGGGAGGAAGCCATAAAAGTGGGTAAATAACCGTCTTTGCTATCTTCTCACAAATTCTGTGCTTAGCAAGTAGGGAGTAAAGAAATTATCACCTAAAAAGGCCACAAAATTCTAGAATCTCCGAGTTAAAATTATTTTATATTGACTTTTCACGATCAAGAGGAAATTAGCCCTAGAATGCTATCAAGAATTGTCCAGTAAATAAATAGGAGTTAAGCAACAGGATTCCCCTTCACAAGTTTGGTCAAGGAAGGGGAAATAAGTATGCCAGCCCTCTAGCGATCGACCGAACCCATAATGACATCAATACTTCCTAGAATTGCCATAATATCGGCAACTTTCATCCCTTTTAGCAAATGGGGGAGAATTTGTAAGTTATTAAAGTCAGGGGCACGAATTTTCCAACGCCACGGGAAGACATTATCATTACCGACTAAGAAAATCCCTAATTCCCCTTTACCACTTTCGAGGCGCACATAATGCTCACCTTCTGGAATTTTAAAGGTGGGGGCCATTTTCTTCGCAATATATTGATAATCAAAGTCATTCCATTGCGATTTTTTTCCTTCAGCCATGCGACGGGCTTCGAGGTTTTCATAGGGGCCGCCTGGAATGCCATCACAAGCCTGACGGATAATTTTCAGGGATTCTCGCATTTCTCGTATCCGCACTAAATAACGGGCGAAACAGTCGCCAGCAGTTTCCCAATGAACCTCCCAGTCAAAGTCGTCATAACATTCGTAATGGTCAACTTTCCGCAAGTCCCATTTTACCCCTGATCCTCTTAACATGGGGCCGGATAATCCCCAGTTAATGGCTTCTTCCCGAGTAATGACACCAATGCCTTCTAGGCGACGACGGAAGATGGGGTTATTGGTGATTAGTTTTTCGTATTCATCGACTTTTTCCGCAAAATAATCACAGAAGTCAATACATTTTTCTAACCAGCCATAGGGTAAGTCAACCGCAACGCCACCGACTCGGAAGTAATTATTGTTAATTAACCGTGATCCACTGGCAGCTTCCCAAAGATCATAAATCATTTCCCGTTCGCGGAAAATATAGAAAAATGGAGTTTGTGCGCCAATGTCTGCGAGAAAGGGCCCTAGCCATAACAGGTGGTTGGCAATGCGATTGAGTTCTAACATGATAACTCGGATATATTGAGCGCGTTTTGGCACTTCAATATCCGCAAGTTTTTCGGGGGCGTTAACGGTAATTGCTTCGTTAAACATTCCCGCTGCGTAATCCCAACGACTGACGTAGGGAACGTACATGACGTTGGTGCGATTTTCTGCGATTTTTTCCATTCCCCGATGGAGGTAGCCAATGACGGGTTCACAATCTACCACATCTTCCCCGTCTAGGGTGACAATGAGGCGGAGAACGCCGTGCATTGAGGGGTGGTGGGGCCCCATGTTCAGCACCATTGGTTCGGTTCTGGTTTCGATCTTTGACATAGATCAGCTGTTCTCTCTTATGTTTTTACGTTATTAAGAGCGCGAGGCTCTACGGCTCGGTCTGCGGCCTACGCGCTTTCGGTTTTAATGTTGCATTCTGTTAACTATTATAGGAAGCAATGGTTGCACTCATCTTAATTTCGAGAGGCAAGTGTAGTTTATCCCCCAACCCCCTTGGTAAGGGGAGCTTAAGAAAATGGAAGGAAATGGATCGAGCGGGGGATTAATTTTTGGAAGTTAGTTCTAAAAAGAGAGTGGCTTTTCTAACTCCCTGTTCTGTTCCTTCACTGGCTAGGGTAAGGAGGCGAAGGTGATCAAATAAGGGTTTTCCTGCCAGTTCTATGACTCGAAGCAGGGGGAGTTCTTCTTTGAGCAGGGTTTGGCTGTTTTCCCAGTCGAGATAGAAGTAACCGTCATTTTCTGTGGGTAAGGGCGCGATCGCGCTTTGGAATTTTTCACGATTAATCAGTGCGTCTTCTCCTTTCGTAATCGCTTGGGCGATGGCTTCCACAGATGTCCCAAAAATTTCATAATCATCCACATGACCATGAATCCCTTTTACCTCAGCATTAAACTCAATGGGGGCTTGTTTGGGATTAAAGGCGACATTAGAAATGGGCTTAATCACTGTCCAAGCAGTCAGTTTTTGTGAGTCAAATGCTATATTCCCCACGCTGTAACCGCCTTGTTTGGCTTTTTCATCTAATTGCTTAACCACCCTTGCAAGGTTGGTATTTTCTTGATCTTCGGCAACAAATCCCCAATTGCCGACTTTTGGCTGATCTTTTTGGGGTAAGAGAGCTAAGGCATATTCTCCTTTTACTGCTGGGAAAATTTCCTCCCCAAGGGAAATTCCTATGCGTTCTTTTAAGCTGGATTCGAGTTGAGCAATCACTGTTTCTGTGGGGTCATCTACTGCTAACTCTTTTAAGCTCTTCCACAGTTGATCTAAATCTACCCCAGCTGCGGTTAAAACTGTATTACCGGGAAGATAGTTGAGGGCGTTAACCGGTTGCGATAAGGCGGGATTGCGATTTTCTTCTTCTCCTACCCCTAAAAGGGCAGTTTGGGCTTTCAAGCCATTAGGGGTCACCCCAAATCCAGCCGTAAGAGTGGGTTGGTTATCTTGTAAGGGAAGCGCTGGCTGATTGGCGATCCAAGCGGCAACTGCGGGTAAATTTAAGTAAAGTTGACCAATACGAGGATTGGTAATGGTTTTTTGGGCTTTTTGATAGGGAACTGCTTTTTCTAGGCTTAAACTAGGAACTTGAATATTATTAAGGGCTTCTCTTAAAACTTTCGGATGATTGGCAAATAAGACATGATTTCCAACCACTGCACTGGCTAAGGCACCACTTTCAGGATCAGGCTTTTTTTGTAGGGGGCGACGATAGGTAATGTTAACCCCTTTATAGCTTTCAAACACTAAATCCGTATTTGGGGAAACGGCTTGGCGAGAATAATAGGCTTGTAGAAATTCTTTGGCGAGTTCTTGATCTTCAGTGGAAGCGACGAGAAGATAGCCGGGTTGAACGCCATTCGCGCGATCGCGATCAAAATCTAAGGAGGTAACTGCTAAGGTAATTTCCTCTCCTAACCAAGGCTTAATATCTTGATCATAATCTAATTGACGACTAGCAAGGAATTGAGCTTTGATGCGGTCTAATTCTTGCTGAGAGCGCGATCGGATTTTTAAGGGCGATCGCAGTTGACGATAGGCTTCCAAACCATCCACATCCACGATGATCGAAGCCATAACAGGGGCTTGCTTGGAGACAAATTGAGCTGCAGTTGGCGATTTAACCACGCCTCCTCTTTCTAAAGCGAGGGGGCTTTCCTGAAGTAACCAGGCAAAACTAACACCAAAGCCCGCCAGGAAGATAATAGAAACAGTAATTATAGAAATTAAAAAAGAGCGAAACTTCATTATTTATAATTTTTCAAGGATGAGCGACTTCTCTACTACCATTATTTCAGCAATAGCCCCTTCAGTGGATATGTTTTTCATTTCTTCGTAATTTGTTATGGTTCGCTCTCCGATGGCGGATCAAGATTCAGTTGCAGTTCACTTAATTTGGTGGCTAGGGTTTGACTTTGCTCGGTTTGGAATTTTACGAGACTATCTAGAAGTTGAGTCACTTGCTTGAGATCATGTTGTAATGGTTCAACCTGTGCTTTGGTGGAGAAATTATTATGGATCTCTGATGCTAAGCGCGATCGCGCTTCCTCTAATTCTTGTTGTTTTTGCTCAAGCTGTTCTTGCTTTTCCACAATTGTCTCTACTTGATGGAGAATAGAAGTTTTTGCTTTTAGAGAATCAGTATCTCGTTTAAACTCCTGCAGAGACTGTTCTATCTCCTCAGCTTTCTGTTTGACTTGCCAAAGTAGAATTTGTTGATTTTCTTGTTCACTTTGGGTGCTTTGAATTAAGGTTTCCAAATGACTCAGTTGATGATGTTGCGACCGTTGCTGTTGTTGGCGACTAAATTGATTAAAAACTAGCGCGATCGCGATTGGGATTAACCCCCAAGCCATTTTTTGGGTCGTAATCGCAATAACGGTTCCAGAGATGACTGCGATTATTGACGCTCTCCCGTTAAATCAAAAATTATAACGGGAGATTCTTGGTTCTAACCTACAAGCTAGGCTTATAGGACGAGCCAGCTTGCTCCGTCAAACAGTTACCAGAACTGTCAGTCGAAGTAGAGGCTGATCTCTCCCCAAGCGTTTCCCCCTCTCGTTCTCCCCCACTGGGGGAGATGTAAGAGGGGGCAGCCGTTTCCGTCCGCCCGACGGTACGGATTCCTTCTCTCAAAATGTTGAGTGCGGCGTTCTCGTCCCTATCTAACTTTGTGCCACACTCACAAGCATGGGTTCTAGTTGACAAGGACTTCTTCACAATTCGACCACAGCTAGAGCATTCTTGGCTTGTATATTGAGGAGGAACAGCCACTGCTACCTTCCCAAACTTGTCAGCCAAATACTCTA
>JBKHER010000043.1:0-12153 GCA_046540715.1 Halothece sp. | reverse complement strand
GCATTTGCTATTTGTAAGCGGGTTCTTAACATCCGATCCATCCATTGCTCTAAATAACGGCGATTGGCGCGTTTTTCCTCAATATCAGTCGTATCAAAAGGATAAGGCGCAAGTCCTCGCACTGCTGCTGTAGTCACACAGAACATAGCTTTCTGGAAACTTTGGCAAATTTTAACCAATAAGTCGCCTTCTCCTCGTCCCCATTGCCGATAAAATTCTGTTAAATAGTCAGGGAGAAAATGTCTCATATCCTGCATGAGTAAAGTGGGAGGAACTCCTGCAGCTCCTGTGGCAACCACATCGGCATTTAACGCCCCATAAGCAAACTCTTCTTGTTGGACAGGAATTTGATAGGCTTGGGCATTATAAGAAACTAACCCTGGAAAGGGGCTTCCTCGGAAGAAAATTGACTCCACATAGGGAACAGCCGTATCAGGGAGAAAGGTTAACCCTGCTGATTGGGGAATCAGATCATAGGTTTTTCCCCGTAGGGTCACACTATAAGTAATGGGGGAATTAGCATCAGCTACCAGTCCATCTTGGATATGTTGCACGACATCGGGAATAGTTTTAATTTCGCCGTTGAGATAGCGATCGCTGAGTTCTAAGAAAATTTTACTCATGATCGTCCAAAAATCTCCCAAGCCTTTGTAATAAGCCATTTGGCGCATATGTTCAGTTAAAAAGTCTTCAAAAACGATATGAAACCCTAGCATTAGGGGATTATATTTAAACTTTTCCCGAATTAATTGAGCGGCGACTTTTTGAAACTCTGGGGAATCTAAATAGTCATCTAAGCCACCGCCACCATGCCACATCATACCTCGCATGGTATATTCGGCGTATTCATAATTAATGCGATCATGCCACCAATGACGTAAGAGTTTTTTAGGCGTTACTTCCCCATTGAAATACTTAAAGAAATTAAAAAAGATCAAAAACTGATGTTCAGCAATATATTTTAAGTTTTTAGCATAGGCATCTAAAACCACGCCATAACTTTTCAAACTTCCCACCACTTCAATTAAGTTTTCCGGGGAATCTTTTAAAAGGGCTTCTCCAGCTTCTAAACGATAAATGTCTTCTGCTAGACGATGTTGAGAGGGTTCAAACTGTGTGGTAACCATAGGCTTGTTATTTGTTATTTGGTGTAGCAGTTTTAATTCTTATGTAAAAACTTTATTAATCGGTTTTACCTAATTCCCCCCTTTCAAAGGGGGGTTAGGGGGGATCATTTAGGATTGCTATAACTATTCATTGTTACTTGTTCACTATTAATTCTTGCCGTATTAAATTCAGATAGAGCAGCCGTTTCGGTTTCACTCCAACGTACTAGCCAATTGGGTTGTAATCCCAAAATGACAATTAAAGCGGCTAATATAATCGCTGGAATGCGATCTGACCAAGGTACAATGGGCAAATTACTAAACGCTTGCGGTAAACGCCCAAAGAAGACGCGATTAATCATTAATAAGAAGTAAACTGCCGTGAGTCCGGTTCCTACCATGCACAATAGTGTTGCAATGGGGAAAGTGTTAAATGCACTGCGAAAGACCATAAACTCAGTGATAAAGCCGACCATTCCTGGAATCCCAGCACTTGCCATTCCCCCTAAAATCATTAAACTGCCAATGATGGGTAAACCACATTCAGGGTTGAGTAAACCGCGTAAGGTATCCACATCTCGGGTTCCGGTTTTCTTACCCACAACCCCCACTAATAAAAATAATAACGCTGAAATGAGACCATGACTGACCATTTGCGCCATGGCAGCCACTAAACTGAGGGAGGTAGCTGTGGCGGCAGCGAGTAAAATATAGGCCATGTGAGCAATGGAAGAATAGGCAACCACTCGCTTCATCTCCTTTTGGGAAATGGCGGCTAATGCCCCAAATAAAGCACTAATCGCGGCTAAAATTGCTAAATAGGGAGCAACTACTGCCCAAGCCTGAGGGAATAACCCCACACCAAAGCGCAGCAGACCATAGGTTCCTAATTTTAAGAGAACTCCGGCTAAAAGGACAGAAACTGGGGTAGAGGCTTCCACGTGAGCATCCGGGAGCCAAGTATGGAAGGGGAAAATCGGAATTTTAATCCCTAAGCCCACTAGGAGAATAATCAGGAGAATGATTTGACTCTCGATCGGGAGCATTTGGGAGCGCAGAGGCTCATAATCAAAGCTGGAAGCCCCACTCAGCCAGACCAATCCTAAAAAGGAAGCTAGCACTAAGGCTCCTGAAATAGCCGTGTAAAGTAGGAATTTGGTTGCTGCATAGCCCCGATTGGTTCCTCCCCAAATAGCAATGAGAAAATAAAGCGGAATTAACTCAATTTCGTAAAAGAGGAAGAATAACAGGACATTTTGCGCTAAAAACGCCCCTGCTGTTCCACCTGATAGGAGGAGGAGGAGGGCATAATAAAAGCGCGATCGCGCAATTTTAGGACTACTCGCATAAATCGCGACTAGGGTGAGAAAGCTATTTAAAAAAAGTAACGGCAGGGCTAACCCATCTACCCCGAGAGAGTAAGTTAGCCCCAATTGCTCTAACCAGGAGAAAGATTCCGAAATAAAAAATCCACTCTGATTCGGATCAAATTGTAAAGCAATGACACCGGTCAAAGCAATAATAATCCCAGCAAAAAGAAATGCTAAAGGACGCGCTTTTTCTGCTTGTTTCTCTGGCAAGAAACCGATGATGATTCCTCCGATAACGGGTATCCAAATTAAAGCACTGAGCATAGTTTGTTATTGGTTATTTGTTATTGGTTATTTGTTATGTCCCCCTCACCTAAAATGACTCGGCTCTTAAAATGGCCAATTGATAAGGAGCGTTAATAGTAAACCACTGCCAATCAAAATTGTGAGCAAGTAAAATTGCGATTGACCCGAGGCACTATATTTGAGGCTTTGACCACTAAATAACGTTCCAAACCCAACTAAATTAATTACGCCATCAATGACATAGCGGTCTAGCCACGCAGTCAATTTTGAGGCTAATTCCACCACTAACACTACACTCCAGCGATAAATGCGATCTAAATAAAAATCATAGGCAAGAAAATCTTGCAAAAAGCGCGAACTACTCCGCACAGGGCGCATCCAAGTTCTGGGTAGGGCAATGGTTGCCCCTAAAATCACCCCTAGCAGACCCGACAACACTAACAGTAACATCTCAGGTTGTTGGATTACATCAATGGTGCTGGCAAGAGACCCACTAGAAGCAAACCATAGTTGCCAACGTTGCGGAATTAACGGCGCAAGGAGAGCAATGATAATTAACGCTACCATTGGGAAAGCCATGGGCCAATTGACTTCTGGAGCGCGTCGGGTTTTGGGTTGCGGTTCCCCTAGAAAGACGAGGCGAAATACTCGGGTTAAGTTTAAGGCACTGAGGGCATTAATGAGTAACACAAAGGCAAGTAACCATTGGGGAAGCGTACTCGCCCTTTCTAGTTCTAACCATTGTCCCATCACCCAAAAGTTACCTAAGGGGAGAAGCACCACTAAGCCTGATGCCCCCACTAGGAAAGAAATTGTTGTCACTGGCATTTTTGACCATAATCCCCCCATTTGCGTGATGTTTTGGTCATTGGTGGTGAGAATAATAGAGCCAACGCTCATAAATAAGAGGGTTTTCGCGATCGCGTGAATTAATAACAGTAATAAGGCAATATCTAATCGTCCTAATCCCACCGCCACAAATACCAATCCTAAATAAGCACTGGTGGAATGGGATAACGCCCGTTTTAAGTCAATCTGCGCGATCGCGACCAAAGAAGCCCCCACCGCCGTCACTAAACCAATGGCAATTAAAGCCGGTTTCACAAGGGGGGATAGCTCAAAAATTGGATGTAACTTGATCAGAACATAGGCCCCAGAAGTTACCACAATCGAGTTTCGCATTAAAGAAGCTGGAGCCGGAGCTTCCATCGCTTCATCTAACCACAAATTTAGTGGAAATTGGGCGCATTTTCCCACGGGCCCTGCAATGAGGGCTAAACCTAATAATGTAGCCGTTAAAGGAGCTAAATTAGCCGTTTCACTCCACTCAGCAATACTGCTAAAGGTTAAATCCACGCCATAGCTAGAAAGCGCAACTAAGCCCATTAAGAGAATAATATCTCCCACCCGCTTAGTTAAAAACGCATCTCTGGCAGCAGTTACCACTAAAGGCTGGGCATACCAAAAGCCTACCAATAGATAAGTTGAAAGGGTTAGTAATTCCAGCAAGCCATAACTCAAAAACAGAGAATCACTTAAGGCGATTCCTGATAACGCCGCTTCAAAAAATCCCATTAACCCAAAAAAACGGGCTACAGACCAATCTTTCTCCATATAGCCTAAGCCATAGATTAAAGTGACCACCGTAACGCCAGTAACTAACTCTAAACCCCCTAAACTAACTGGAGAGATTTCTATGGCTAAAGTCAAGTCTAAATCAGCCACTTGGAACCAATGCCAAATGATTTCTCTGGGTTCGTCTCCCCAAGTAAGAGCAAAAACTGCTGAACCATGCAAAAACGCGATCGCGCTCATTAATAAGTTAATATACGCAGCTGGTCTTGGTCCCGTTCGCCGGATCAATCGCATCGACCAAGGAAGTGTTAACATTGCTCCCATTAATCCATAAAAAGGAACTAACCAAGTCCCTTGTATTAGCAGATCACCCATATTAATAACTTTCCCTAACGCTTCTTATAAACTTTAGTTAACTTTAGTATCATCCTGTATCATTTTAGTTTACTTATTTTAAAAATTGCCAATCTTTTTTGCCAACGAAAATCCTGTCTGGAAGAATCTTGGGCTTTCTTAATCACTTAATCTCTCTATTTTAAACCTTATTTTATTTAATTAAAATTGTGACTTGGCTATTTTGATGGTAAGAATAAGAATATATAATGTTAATGATTAAGGAATCTAACATCGTTCAAAGTATCTTTAATAAAGCTGTTAACCCCCTCTTATAGGAAGTTTAACTCAATTGATTAAATATTTTGGAGCGAGCAACGAAGTCTTCAAAATAACAGCTTTAGGTAAAAAGACTAGCTATTTTTGAGTTTAACTCCCAATTGATAGCGAGGAAATGAACCTCCCTTAAACAATTATAAAACAGTCTGACTTTTTTTAGAGATCAAGAAGCCTAAGTTAAACGGGGATCAGCGTTCACCATCAAAATTAAAAAATATTAAACCGACTAATTGGAAAATATTATCATAGTTTATATTGTCAAAAGCGACAACGTCATTTATGCTTTTTTGTGGTAGGGAAAATAACCTGCCCGTCAGAAAGTAGCATCAAAGTTTTTTTGAGGAGAACTGAATTCCTCATCAACACAGGGGCTTTCCCTTCTTTGCCGAAGCGGATGAGTGAGGAGAAGTATCCCTGTATTAGGCAAAATTTGACGCTCTTGTATAGATAAATCTCTAGCTTGATAATCGAGGAAAACAAAAATGCCAATTGCGGTTGGAATGATTGAAACTTTAGGCTTCCCTGCTGTCGTCGAAGCAGCAGATGCGATGGTCAAAGCCGCCCGAGTGACTCTCGTCGGCTATGAAAAAATTGGTACAGGGCGCGTCACCGTCATTGTTCGTGGTGACGTTTCAGAAGTACAAGCCTCAGTGAGTGCTGGGGTCGATTCAGCCAACCGAGTCAATGGTGGCGAAGTCTTATCCACCCACATTATTGCTCGTCCCCACGAAAACTTAGAGTATGTGCTACCGATTCGCTACACCGAAGCTGTAGAACAATTCCGATGATAGCCAGGGGCATTTCAACCCTGAGATGTCCCCAAAGCAATCGGGATAGAAAACCAAAATTAAATCAAGGAAATTAAACTTATGGCAATTGCAGTCGGAATGATTGAAACTCTAGGCTTTCCCGCCGTCGTCGAAGCAGCGGATGCGATGGTCAAAGCCGCCCGTGTGACCCTTGTGGGCTATGAAAAAATTGGAACCGGGCGTGTCACCGTCATTGTGCGTGGCGATGTTTCAGAAGTTCAGGCTTCCATTAACGCCGGAACCGAATCCGTTAAACGAGTTAATGGAGGACAGGTTTTATCAACCCACATTATTGCTCGTCCCCACGAAAACTTAGAATATGTTCTCCCCATCCGTTATACCGAAGAAGTAGAACAATTCCGAGAAGGGGTCGGGACTCCCCGTAATATTACCCGTCAATAAGCTAAATCATGCAAATGGCAAAAGTTCGTGGCACTGTAGTTGGCACGCAAAAACTACCTAGTATGACCGGCGTAAAATTGCTTTTGCTGCAGTTTCTTGACGAAAATGGCGAATTACTTCCCCAGTATGAAGTTGCCGCCGATCCAGTAGGAGCCGGACTCGAAGAATGGGTATTAGTCAATCGGGGAAGTGCTGCGCGCCAAGAAGAAGGTCATCATAACCGTCCCCTCGATGCGATGGTGGTCGCCATAATTGATACAGTCACCATTGATAATCGCCGAATTTACGGGGAATTGCAATGATGTTAGTCGGACTTAATTAAAGAAGCATTTACATATTAGGAGGAACCAAACATGGCAGTCCGCAGTGAAGCGGCTCCACCGACTCCCTGGTCAAAAGCCCTCGCGGAGCCAAAAATCCATGAAACCGCTTATGTTCACTCTTTCTCGAATATTATTGGGGATGTTTCAGTGGGCCCGGGGGTTTTAGTGGCCCCAGGCACTTCGATTCGAGCTGATGAAGGCTTCCCCTTTGCCATTGGAGAAGATACCAATATCCAAGATGGCGTAGTCATTCATGGCTTAGAAGAGGGGCGTGTGGTGGGGGATGATCAGAAGGAATATTCGGTATGGATTGGGAAAGATACTTGTATCACCCACATGGCGTTAATTCATGGACCTTGTTATATCGGAAACAATTGTTTTATTGGTTTCCGTTCCACGGTATTTAACGCTCGGGTTGGTGATGATTGCATTGTGATGATGCACGCCCTAATTCAGGATGTAGAAATTCCAGCAGGAAGATATATTCCTTCTGGCTCAGTCATTACCAACCAACAAGAAGCCAATCGCCTACCTGAAGTACAAGAGTCAGATCGCGACTTTGCTCATCATGTGGTTGAGGTAAATGAGGCTCTTAGAGCAGGATACCAGTGTGCTAAAGATGCCAACTGTATCATTAGTGTCAGAAATGAGGGGAAAATGCCTCAAGCCTTTGGTAATGGGAAAGGTGAAACCGAAAACAATCAAAAAGGGAATCCAACTGCTTCCTCTAATGGAGGGACAAGTGCGAGTAGAAATAATAAACAACAGGGAGGAACAGCATTGAAACCGGAAGCAATTGAGGCAGTGCGATCGCTGCTCAAGCAAGGATACCAGATTGGCACCGAACACGCCGATAAGCGTCGTTTTAGTCGTAATTCTTGGCAAAATTGCGCTCCCATTACAGATCGACAAGAGCGCAGCGTGATTCAATCTCTAGAAGCCTGCTTGGCTGATCATGAAGGGGAATATGTCCGTTTATTTGGCATTGATCCCAAAGCCAAACGTCGGGTTTCAGAAACCATGATTCAAACCCCCGAAGATCAGCCGAGCCAGAATCGCACTCAGGGGAATTATCAAACCCCAAGTGGTCCCAGTAACCATCACTATCAACCCAGTCAAGGAGGAAATAGCAGTGGTTTAGATCAAGAAGTGGTAGAACAAGTACGTTCTCTGCTCAATCAAGGCTATCGAATTAGTACCGAACACGCGGATAAACGACGGTTTAGTCGGAACTCTTGGCAAAATGGGGCCCCGATTCAAAGCACGCAAGTTTCCCAAGCAGTTTCTGAGTTGGAGGCTTGTTTAGCTGAATATAGTGGTGAGTATGTGCGCTTAGTGGGCGTAGATCCCAAAGCCAAACGTCGGGTTGTGGAACAACTGATTCAACAACCAGGACAAAACAACGGTCGTGCTAAATCCTCTAGTAATCATGGCCCATCTAGCAAGAACGATGGCAACCAGGGTGGCTCTGGTCAACTCAGCAATGAGGTGAAACAGCAAGTAGAATCCTTGGTCAGTCAAGGCTATAGTATTGGCTTAGAATATGCCGATCAACGCCGTTTCCGTCGTAATTCTTGGCAAAATGCAGGGTTAATTCAAGGGAATGCGAAACAAGTTTTAGCAGAGTTAGAATCTCATTTGGCGCAACACAGCAAAGACTATGTGCGTTTAGTGGGCATTGATTCTCAAGCGAAACGTCGCATTGTGGAAACCTTGATTCAACAGCCCGGCCAACAAGCCAATGCTACTCGCTCAAAATCTCAGTCTGCGGGCAAAGGATTTGGCAATTACGCCCAGGATAGCCAAAGTTCTCAAAATGGCAGTGCTAAAGGTCATTTAGATCAAAATACCGTAGAACAAGTCCGATCGCTGCTCAAGCAGGGCTATAAAATTGGCACGGAACACGCCGATAAACGTCGCTTTAGTCGGAATTCTTGGCAGGGGGGTTCTCCCATTGAAAGCACCCGCGAAGGTGATGTGTTATCGGCTCTAGAAAACTCTCTTGCCGAACACAAGGGAGAATATGTGCGCCTAGTCGGAATTGATCCGAAAGCAAAACGCCGTGTGTTGGAAACCACGATTCAGAAACCAGCTTAAGTCGATTCAGGATCAGGGGTCACTCTTTGACTGAGCTTACTCCTGATTAAAAACTTTAATGTTTGTAAACCTTATTTGGAAGCCCTTTAGTGGCGATCGCCCATGTCTGCGCTTTCCCTGCCGATAACAGGTCATACCGAAGTATATGTCAGCGGTGAGGTGACGATTGACGAAACTGCCGCGATCGCGCCAGGAGTCATTCTCCAAGCGACCGCCCAGGGACGGATTATCATCAGAGCAGGGGCTTGCATTGGAATGGGAACCATTTTAACCGCAAATGAAGGAACCATTGAAATTGGCGAAGGAGTCATTTTAGGGGCAGGAGTCTTAATTGTTGGCTCTGGAAAAATCGGCGATCGCGCTTGTATTGGCGCAGCAAGTACCCTAATTTCTACCTCCATTGAGGAAATGCAGTTAGTCTCTCCTGGTAGTCTTTTCGGGGCTCCCACTCGCGCTGAAAAGACAGATTCTACGTCTCAAAATCGACAAAGCAGTCACTTTAACCCCGATCATAATGGCAGTGCGACCCATTCCGAGCCTAATTCTTCTCCAGAAGTCTCCTCTGCAAGCAACAGCAATCATCAACCCCAAGATAACGATCACAAGGGAGAAGAAGATCCCTGGGATCCAAACCAAAACACCGCGACCGACCAAGAAAACAACCCTAAGCAATCCCGCAATCAAGCCACAATCTATGGTCAAACTCATATTGAACGATTAATGGTGACCTTATTTCCCCATAAAAATCAATTTAATAAACCCGATAATAACTCGTGATTAATGATTAACGCGAGTAACAATTGACTAATGACAACGAACCCATACCAATCATGTAAATAAACGTCAATTAAAACGACACCAATTAGCCCGCTTGAATTTTCCTCGATTAACTTCCAAACCTAGAGTAAAAGCGGGTCACTTTCTATTTTAAAAATATAAACATCTGGAAAAGAAGCCCTAAACAAGACAAAATCAATAAGCAAAAACTATTTTACTAAAAATTAAGTTAAATAGGTAAAATGCCACTTATTCATGTTAAAGTGATAAACAAAGTGAGGCAATGCAAGAACCGAACAGATCCCACTTTTCGGAAAGGCAAAACTTGTAACTTAAAGACCTCAATATTCAGGAGAAAGAAATGGCACAAACAAAACAAGCATCCAGTGGATTTCAGGCTGGAGTACAAGATTACGCCCTAACTTACTACACACCGGATTACACCCCTAAGGATACTGATATTTTAGCGGCGTTCCGAGTAACGCCCCAACCGGGTGTTCCTCCTGAAGAAGCAGGAGCTGCGGTAGCGGCAGAATCCTCCACAGGAACTTGGACCACCGTCTGGACAGATCACCTCACCGATTTAGATCGGTATAAAGGACGTTGCTACGAAATTGAAGCAGTTCCTGGTGAGGAAAACCAATACTTTACTTTTGTTGCGTATCCCATCGACTTATTTGAAGAGGGATCAGTAACCAACTTGTTAACTTCCATTGTCGGGAACGTCTTTGGATTTAAGGCTCTCCGCGCTCTCCGTCTAGAAGATTTACGGATTCCCGTTGCTTACCTCAAGACCTTCCAAGGCCCTCCCCATGGCATCACTGTCGAACGGGATAAGCTCAACAAATATGGTCGCCCCTTACTCGGTTGCACCATTAAGCCGAAGCTCGGTCTCTCCGCAAAAAACTATGGCCGCGCCGCCTATGAAGTTCTCCGCGGTGGTTTAGACTTCACCAAAGACGACGAAAATATTAACTCCCAACCCTTTATGCGGTGGCGCGATCGTTACTTGTTCGTTGCAGAAGCCATTCATAAAGCCCAGGCTGAAACCAATGAAATTAAGGGACACTACCTAAATGTCACCGCCCCTACCTGTGAAGAAATGCTAGAGCGGGCCGAGTTTGTCAAAGAACTAGAGCTACCCATTCTCATGCATGACTATCTCACCGGTGGTTTTACCGCCAACACGACTCTTGCAAAATGGTGTCGTGCTAATGGCATTCTCATGCACATTCACCGCGCCATGCACGCAGTGATTGACCGTCAGAAAAATCATGGTATTCACTTCCGGGTACTCACCAAATGCTTACGGATGTCTGGGGGTGACCACCTCCACTCTGGAACCGTTGTTGGTAAGTTAGAAGGTGAACGGGATATTACCTTAGGATTCGTCGATCAAATGCGCGAAGATCACGTAGAAGAAGATCGTTCCCGTGGTAACTTCTTTACCCAAGACTGGGCTTCTATGCCTGGGGTAATGCCTGTTGCTTCTGGCGGGATTCACATTTGGCATATGCCGGCGCTGCTTGATATCTTTGGTGACGATTCCTGCTTACAGTTTGGTGGCGGAACTTTAGGACACCCTTGGGGAAATGCTCCGGGTGCTACCGCGAATCGGGTTGCATTAGAAGCCTGTGTTCAAGCACGGAATGAAGGTCGTAACCTCGCCCGTGAAGGAAGCGATATCATTAAAGAAGCTGCCCGCTGGTCTCCAGAACTGAAAGTTGCTTCCGAACTCTGGGAAGAAATTAAATTTGAATACGAAGCAGTGGATACTCTCTAGTTCCTACTGCATAATGGGTTGGGAAAGGTTAATTGTTATGAACTCCAAACGAGCCACTCAAGAAACGGCAAAAGTGCTGCAAGATTATCTGACTTATCAAGCAGTGCGAACCATTCTTGACCAGTTATCAGAAACCAATCCCACCCAAGCAATATGGTTACGACAATTTTCTCAACAGCATAGTTTGCAAGATAGCGAAAGTTATCTCAACGCCTTAATGGCAGAACGGAAAGACCTCGTGATGCGAATTATGACTGTGCGAGAAGAGCTTGCAGAGAGAGTTTTGGATTTTTTACCAGAAATGGTTCGTTCTGGAATTGACCAATCTAATCTGCACTATCGTTGCCAAATTTTAGAGCGTTTAACCCAAACGCCTTCTGATAATACAGATAACTTGAACCCAGATGAAACGGATTCGAGTGAATAATCTCTTTGTAAACTTCTGAGTGAAATCAATTATGAAAACGACACCAAAAGAGCCTCGTTACGAAACACTATCTTATTTACCTCCTTTAACGGATCAACAAATTGGTAAGCAAATTCAGTATATGCTGGATCAAGGCTTTATTCCTGCCATTGAGTTTGAAGAAAACCCTGATCCAGAAACCCACCACTGGACTTTGTGGAAATTACCCCTATTTGAAGCCCGTTCTCCTCAAGATGTTTTGAATGAAGTGCGCGAATGTCGTTCCGAATACTCCAATTCCTACATTCGCGTGGTTGGCTTTGATAATATTCGTCAATGCCAAATGATTAGCTTCATTGTTTATAAGCCTAATGGCGGCGTTCGCTACTAATAGCATTTTTTATCCCCCCCTTCCAGTTCCCTGAGGAGTATTAAGGGGGGGCTATTTCATTCTTGGGGGAAAAATTGGTAGGGTAAACCCTGAAAGCCTTGCCGTTATTAGCGATGACTTTTTCTTACTTTTTGATTAATTAATAATATCAAATCCGAGAAATTAACCCTGATTTTGGAGTTAGGGAGCGAGACGC
>JBKHER010000042.1:0-12254 GCA_046540715.1 Halothece sp. | reverse complement strand
TAACGCTCAATAATATTGACAATTCGAGCGGCTGCATGACCATCCCCAAAGGGATTAATTGCCATTGCCATCCGTTGATACACTTGAGAATCCTCTAGCAATTCACTTGCTACCGTTAGAATATTAAGAGGATTTGTCCCCACTAAACGAGCGGTTCCCGCTTCTATAGCTTCAGTGCGTTCAGTATTCTCTCGTAAGACTAAGACGGGCTTTCCTAAACTGGGAGCTTCTTCTTGTAAGCCGCCAGAATCGGTTAATAATAGATGACACCGTTGCATTGCTCCCACTAATTGAGCATAGTCTAAAGGTTCAGTTAAGAAAACCCGAGGATGCTGACCTAACGCCGCTTTAATGGGATTCCGAACTGTGGGGTTACGATGTAAAGGGAGTAATAAAGCTGTATCAGGAAATTTGTCCAAAACCAGTTGAAACCCTTTAATAATATCGGTTAACGGGTCTCCCCAATTTTCACGGCGGTGAACCGTTGCTAATAAGACACGGTACTGTTTCCAATCTAAATTCGGAATGTTACAGGGGGGATGACGTTGTGCCATGTTGAGTAATGAATCAATGACGGTATTTCCAGTGAGATGAATTTCCCCAATGACACCAGAACGTTCTAAATTGTTCACCGCTGCTTGGGTGGGGGCAAAATTGAGTTGGGCAAGTTGACCAATGAGACGGCGGTTGGCTTCTTCAGGATAAGGGTTATAGATATGATGGGAACGGAGTCCGGCTTCCACATGAGCAATGGGAATTTGTTGATAAAAGGCTGCGAGAGTCGCCGCAAAAGCAGTGGTGGTATCCCCTTGAATGATGACTAAATCAGGACTGAGTTCGCAAAAGAGTTGTTCTAAACCTTTGAGACTGCGACAGGTAATATCGCTGAGGGTTTGTTCTGCCTGCATGATTTGTAAGTCTTGATCGGGTTGGAGATCAAACAACTCCATGACTTGCGCCACCATTTCTCGATGTTGTCCAGTAAGAATGACCGATGGCTCCAGTAAAAGAGATTGCTGGCATTTTTTAATCACTGGCGCGAGTTTAATCGCTTCTGGGCGCGTTCCCAAAGTAATCCCAACTTTGTAGCGATAACTATTCATTATTTTCCCCCGCAAAAATTAAAGAGAAGGGAGAATTTGAGGAAAAGTTGGTAGCCGTGTCGATAGAAGGGAAATGGAGCATAAGTAAAATTTGATCCCAAAGCTCTACTGACGGATTTTACCAAATCGCCGATCGCGCTGTTGAAATGCTTGTAACGCCTGATGAAACGAATAGCGATCAAAATCTGGCCAAAGGGTATCAGTGACATAGATTTCGGCATAGGCAAGTTGCCACAATAAGAAATTACTAAGCCGCATTTCGCCACTGGTACGAATTAATAAATCAGGATCGGGGATATTGGCAGTATAGAGGTTTTCTCGAAATAAAGATTCATCAATTTGGTCTGGTTGAATTTCTCCGTTTTTTACCTGTTGCGCGATCGCGCGACAAGCCTTTAATATCTCCTGTCTTCCCCCATAATTCGTTGCCACCGTAAATTCAATCCCCTGATTGTCTTTAGTTTTGTCCATCGCCTCCGCAATTTCTGCTTGTAACGAATCTGGAAGGGCGCTTAAGTTTCCCACAAAGCGAATCCGCACCTGTTCACTCATCATTTCCCCCAACTCTCGACGCAACACCCGCTCAAACAAGGTCATTAAAAATGTTACCTCTTCCTCGGGCCGCCCCCAATTTTCCGTAGAGAAGGCATAAGCCGTTAATCTAGGGATTCCCCAATCCCGACAACACCGCAGTAACCCTTTTAGGGCATCTACCCCTTTCCGATGTCCCATCACCCGAGGATAGCCCCGTTTTTTTGCCCAACGACCATTACCATCCATAATGACCGCCACTTGTTGAGGAAGGCGATTTTGATCTAAGTCTGAAGGAAGTTGTTGTAATGCAGATGGCATCGGTTATTTTTTGCGATTAGACTTCGATTTGGATTTTAAAAAATGGACACTTTTACTTAAAATGGCTTTTCCTTGCGAACTAATTTCACGAGTTAAGCGACTAAAATCTTTAGCCACGGTCTCCCGTTCCACAGCAGGAGCAAACCTCAATTCTAACAGTTCTCTCAGGCGACTTCTCGTTAAAGGGCGTTGTAAATTTCCTTGTTCGGCTAAAGAAATTGATCCCGTTTCTTCAGAAATAATAATACATAAACAATCTGAGACTCGCTCAGTAATGCCAATAGCTGCCCGATGGCGTGTTCCCAATTGACGAGACAAACTTTTCTCCGTTAAAGGTAAAATCACAGACGCAGCCGCCACTCGTGATCCTCTTAAAACCACTGCCCCATCATGTAAAACAGTTGTCGTTTGAAATAGGGTTTGAATTAACTCACTCGATATTTCTGCGTCTAAAATTACCCCCTCATTTCTATATTCCCTTGGATCAATCGGTTCATTGGTTTCCAATAACAGTAACGCTCCAATTCGCTTTTGAGATAATTCTCGCACAGCATCTAAAATTTGATCCAAAACATTATCGGGTTGGAACTTATCATTACGAGAAGAAGGAAACAATTCTTGCACTTCTCCGCGCCCTAATTGTTCTAAAAAACGCCGAAACTCTGACTGTAAAATAACCACCATCCCCACTGAAGCTCCAATTAACATTTTTTCCACGACCATTGGCAAAACCGTTAATTCTAGCCACTCACTGAGATAAAGGAGTGCTAGGAGGCCACCAGCGAAAATAATAAATCCCTGAATGACCCAGCGAGGACGACTTTTTGTTTCTCCTAAAGCTCGAATTGCCAGATAAACTAAAGCAAAGGCTAAGGAAAGATCAAGGACCGGAATAGACCAATTAGGAAGCCAAGAAAGAAGATCGGATAAGCCTTGGGAGGGCATTATGGGTTAGACAGACGAGATTGGACAAGGTGAGCAATTGGAAATTTGGTTTAAGGTTTGCGATTAGTTATGGGTTATCTCATAGGGATCTGACTCCTTCAAGAACCAGTATTTTTACATCAAGGCTAATCATCAAGCAGTGATTTTTAACTGGCGCTCAGTCTTGCGGGTAAGCGATCCTGAGCAATTAAATCTTGATAAGTTTCACGGTCAATTATGACATCAGCATTTCCCTGATGGACTAAAACCATAGCCGGACGTAAGAGACGATTATAATTAGATGCCATACTATAACCGTAGGCACCGGTACTCATTACAACGAGGGTATCGCCCTCAGTAGTGGGAGGAAGCAGAGCCTCTTTTATTAAAACATCTCCAGACTCACAATGTTTACCCGCAACTGTGACAGTTTGGGTGGCTCTGGCTGACATTTGACTTGCCAGCAGCGATCGATACACTGATTCATAGGTAATGGGACGAGCATTATCAGACATTCCCCCATCGACAGCGATATAGGTACGAGTTTCAGGGACAATTTTCTGAGATCCAACGGTATAAGCCGTGACACCAGTGGTTCCGACTAGGGAGCGTCCGGGTTCACAGATGAGTTTCGGCAAGGCAATATTAGCCTCTTGACAAGCCGCTTCTACTGCTTTGGCCACTGCTTGTGTCCATTCTCCAATACTTGGGGGATCATCAGCTTCTGTGTAGCGAATGCCTAACCCACCGCCGACATTTAATTCTCGAACGGGTAAACCTAAATCCATTGCTTGTTTCAACCAATCCACTAACACTCCTGCTAAATCTTGATGGGGTTGGCGTTCAAAAATTTGTGAGCCAATATGAGCATGGAGTCCCACAAAATCTAAATTGGAGGTTTGTTGGAGAAAATTAAAGACTGCTTGCACTTGATTGGGATCAAATCCAAATTTACTATCAAGGTGTCCCGTGCGGATATACTCATGGGTATGGCATTCAATCCCTGGGGTAATCCGTAACATCACTTTCGGGGATTTCCCTTGGGCAAGTTCGGCTAAAGTTTTCAGTTCTAGCCAATTATCGGCAACAATGGTGCAACCACACTCCATTGCTTCTTGCAGTTCTTGACGGGATTTATTATTGCCATGCAAGTAAATTTTCTCAGGAGACACCCCAGCTTGTCGCGCTGTATAAAGTTCTCCTCCCGAAGCCACATCAATTCCTAATCCTTCGCTTGCTACAAGAGCACAAATTCCGAGACAGTTGAGGGCTTTCGAGGCATAGATCACTAACGAATCGCCAGAATAATGATTAGCCAATCCTTCTCGATACTGACCACAGGCGGTGCGAATACTGTGTTCATCCATAATGTAGAGAGGCGACCCAAACCTTTCCACAAGTTCGGTCACATCACAGCCCCCAATTTCTAAATGATCTTGACTGTTTACTTTGGCTGTGAGGGGGAGTAACGATTGATTGGGAGAGTTAGCAATCTCTTTAAGAAAGTCGCTTCCTGTGGGCTGTTGGGTGGTTTCTGTTAAGACCATGCTTGCGTATTCTTGAAATTAAGACAATGATAATTCCATTATCGCTATTGATGGCTAACAAAGCAAAAGGGATCACTAATTAACAAGATAATTGACTGACAAGTGCCAATCACCCTGCTAATCCGTGATCCTCTCTCGACTTGAGCATCTTAAAGGAAGATCGGAAAGTTATTTAAAGCGACGATAAGGAACTTTGTTGTTATAGTCAATGTTCATCGCAGAAACTTTCGAGGGGACAGGGTTACCTTGAGCGCTACTCAAACTACGAGCTGTATTGAGGTATAAGCGAGGATCTCCAGCCTTGGGCTTTTTCTCTTGGGGTGTAAAACGACGCACCTCGTTTTGCCAAACAATTTGAGGAAAGCCTAATTGCTGACGGTAGTAAGGGCCATAACGAGGGGTTTTGAGATTAAAGGGGGTTTCGCCGCCATCTTTTTGGGGAAGAACCCGTCGCCGTTGATAGGGAACGGTATCTTCGCCAAAGTTGTTGAGATACTCTTCAGAGTTCAGTAACTCTTCAATGAAGCCATTAACCCCTTTGGTGGCAACAACAATGGACCAAGCAATTTTTTCTTGCTCGTTATAAACATCTCGCCCTAAAGCCCGTTGAACGCAGAGTTCCACAAAGCGATAGTTGCTATTGGGTTCGTAGTTCATGCGCCAGAAGGAATCGGAGGTCATTAAGCCTCGGATAAAGTCTCTGACGCTGATTTGACCATAGCGGAGTTGGGATTCGAGCAAACTTTGACGGTTACTGGTGAGCATTTGGTGTTCGCTAAAAATTTGCCGATACGCTGCCCAAATCATGGCTTGCACACCATCCTCAGAGTCCATCATGGCTGAGGTGGTTTTTAGTTGTTCTTCCCCAGGGATTTCATATCCTTCTACACGCTGG
This sequence comes from Halothece sp., assembly GCA_046540715.1. GTDB lineage: Bacteria > Cyanobacteriota > Cyanobacteriia > Cyanobacteriales > Rubidibacteraceae > Halothece. The sequence continues at coordinate 6,933 of JBKHER010000042.1, read as the reverse complement.
TTTTGGCTAGAAGGAACATAGTTCAACAAAGGTAAGGACATGGTTGAACCTCCTTATAATAAATTTTTCAAAAGTTTATCCTTGATGATACGTTACTTCGGGGGTAAAAACTCAGAAATCTTATAACTTCTTACCAATTTGTTACGAGTAGCCTAAGCCGAGTTCTTGTCGCAGTAGCCGAATTGACTCGGCGCTGATATAGTTGTCGCTACAGATCACGTCGGGATGACGGATTAAGTCTTCTGACATTTTGTTGACAACTTGCTTAACTTGTGCATAACTTGATTGGTCGCAGATAATGGTTTGCGCTGAGCGAACAATGGCTTTTAGTCTAGTATAGTCATTGGCTTGCGCTACCATGACCAAAATTTCTTCCCCTCGTAAACTGTAAATGATGCGTTCGGCGGCTTCGAGGAAACGAGAACTTAGGGTAACAATCCCGAGACAACTGTTGTTTTTAAGATTGGTAATGATTTTCATTTCCTTGGCGTAGGTATTGATATCAACGGGGATGACTCGTGCTGATTTGGAAGCGGCGATCGCGTCAGCATCTTTGATATAATATCGACTTGTCACCACAGTTGCGGAATTGGTTTCTTCTAACACATCTGCTAGTTGTTCTAGGGGAACTAACTGGGTGGGAATCCCTAACATGGGTTCAAGATCTTGCAGCATCATTTTTCCTGCCCCAATATCACTTTGAGGCACAGTGACTAATACTTGGGCGCTGCATTGTAATCGCCAGTTGATTTCTGAGAGAAAAATTTCTTGTACTTGTTGTAGAGAACACCCAAGACTGAGTAGTTCATTAATTCCATCTTGTACAGTTTTATAAGCGGTTTCTGGGATTTCCTCAGTTCCTGCCACCGTTTGGGCTGTGGTATGTTTTTTCCCCCCTTCGTGACCCTGAGCTTTGACATAAATGCCTGAACCGGCTAAGGATTCTACTAAGCCTGTGTCTTCTAGTTGACGATAGACTTTGCTAATTGTATTACGGTGTAACCCGGTTATCATAGCAAGTTGACGGGTGCTGGGAAGGCGATAGCCGGGGGGATACTGTCGAGACGCGATCGCGAATTGAATTTGATCAAACAGTTGTTTGGAGGCTGGAATTTCGCTTTCCAGTTTAATGTGAAATTTCACCATTTTCCGAACGCCTCCTTGATGGTATTAGTCTATTGTTTATAGTTTAAGAGATCAATACCCAATTTCAAGATCGGGGTTGCATAATTTAAATGATAATGCTTTAATGGAAAAGCTGAGAGGCAATTAGTTCTCTCTTGGCTAACTATCCCAATTTTTTGGGGGTGTGGCGGAATGGTAGACGCTGCGGACTTAAAATCCGTTGACCGTTATAGGTCGTGAGAGTTCAAGTCTCTCCACCCCCATATGAGGCTTCTGTTGTTGCTCTCTCCGAATCAGAACAACTGACTTAAATCTAAGGGCAGTGCTTGCTCGTTACCTCCCACGGCGCGATCGTGGAATTTTAGTGCTGTCTTGACTAAACTCTTTAGAAACAGAAACTTTTGGATCACCTATTATGATCGCATCTCTAAGCACTTGTGGGTAAGCTAAAAGCAACAGCTAGCAAAACTCACGATTAGAATGATGATCAAGATACGGGAATTAGTGAGGTTGATCGATCTGGCTAAAAACAAGGAAGGGGGATTTACCTTACTGGAATTATTAATCGTTATTATTATTGTTGGCATCTTAAGCGCGATCGCGCTTCCCTCCTTACTCGCCCAAGTGGAGAAAGCCCGCTATGCTGAAGCGAAAATACAGATGAGCGCGATCGCGAAAGAATTAGAAGCCCATCGTCTCGAAAAAGGTTATTTTCCCCCTGATGTTCAGCCAGATATCAAACCCGATGGTATTAACTATTTCCCCCTTCGCAGTGATGGCGATGTTCCCTTTGACTCACGCTATGACTATGAAAGTTGGAATGTAGGAGGAGGAAATCAATGTTATATTCAGATTACCTTCTTTGGAAAAAATACCCAACGAAATAGCCCCACAGAGAGGGAAATTTACTCAGAACCAGGGATTTATGAACATCCCGATGGCGATGATCTGCTATTTGTCTTAGGAACTTATGATCAGTCCTGTGAGTGACTTAATAGCTGTACCCTAATTTAAAAAATCAATTGAAACTAGCTTTAAGCACTCATCAACCCTTTTATGTTACAATTTCTGAAGATTTTGCCCTAAAGTGCAATTCAAAAGCCTTATCGCTTAAAAATCGGAGATGTTTCATGACAAATAGTTACGGTGCTGAACAGATACAAGTTCTGGAAGGGTTAGAACCAGTCCGCAAACGCCCAGGGATGTATATTGGTTCCACTGGACCAAGAGGACTGCATCATCTCGTTTATGAAGTAGTGGATAACTCCATTGATGAAGCCCTTGCTGGTTATTGCACCCACATTGAAATTGATCTTAACGCAGATGGTTCAGTTACCGTAGCTGATAATGGACGGGGGATTCCCGTTGAAAAGCATTCTCGTACAGGAAAATCCGCCCTAGAAACCGTAATGACCGTTCTCCACGCTGGCGGTAAATTTGGCGGTGGCGGTTATAAAGTTTCTGGTGGATTACACGGCGTTGGAGTATCTGTGGTTAACGCCCTTTCCGAATGGGTAGAAGTCACCGTTAGACGAGAACAAATCGCTTATAAACAACGCTATGAACGCGGTATTGCCACTAGCGAACTCCAAAGTGAATCTGATCCTTCTCCTGAAACAGGAACTTCCCTCACTTTTCTTCCCGACAAAGAAATCTTTACTGAAAGCATTGAATTTGACTATAACACCCTTTCGGGACGGTTAAGAGAACTTGCCTACCTTAACGCTGGGGTTAAAATTACCTTTGTTGATCATCGCAATCCCGAACAACCCCGCAGTGAAACCTACTGTTATCAAGGGGGAATTAAAGAATATGTTGCCTACATGGTAGGAGAAAAACAACCCCTCCACCCAGACATTATTTATGTGGAAGGAGAAAAAGAAGGAGTCCAAGTCGAAGTTGCGTTTCAGTGGTGTATTGATGCCTATAGCGACACAATTTTAGGCTTTGCCAATAATATTCGCACGGTAGATGGAGGAACCCACCTAGAGGGCTTAAAAACGGTTCTAACGCGAACCATGAATAATATTGCCCGCAAGCGAAATAAACTGAAAGAAAATGATGCTAACCTTGCAGGGGAGAATATTAGAGAAGGGTTAACCGCCGTTATTTCGGTGAAAGTTCCCGAACCCGAATTTGAAGGACAAACCAAGACGAAGTTAGGAAATACCGAAGTCAGAGGAATTGTAGATTCTCTGGTCGGAGAAACCCTCACCGAGTATCTGGATTTTAATCCCACGGTTGCTGATGCCATTTTAGAAAAAGCGGTTCAAGCCTTCAAAGCGGCTGAAGCTGCCCGTCGCGCCAGAGAGTTAGTCCGCCGCAAATCCGTTTTAGAATCCTCTCCTCTCCCAGGGAAACTCGCTGATTGCAGTTCCCGTGATCCTGCTGAGTCAGAAATTTTCATCGTTGAAGGCGATAGTGCGGGTGGTTGTTTTGATGGGGATACAGAAGTTGCTTTAGCAGATGGGCGGAATGTCACATTTAAGCAACTGGTAGCAGAAGAAGCGGCAGGAAAACAAAACTTTTGTTATACGATTCGAGATGATGGCACAGTTGGACTAGAGAAGATTATCAATGCTCGTCGGACTAAAACCAATGCCAAAATCATCCGAGTTACCTTAGATAATGGGGAAAGCATTATTTGCACCCCTGATCATCCCTTTATGTTACGCGATGGTAGTTATAAAGCCGCAGCCAAACTAACTGCCGATGATGCGTTAATGACTTTTTCAGAGGAAAGTTCTCCCCACTATACAGTTCAGGTATCAGAAGAAGTAGGAGGAAATTCCCAACAAGGAACAACTGCTGTACTCAATAAACATAATTATGTCATTGCCATTGAAACGCTACAAGAAACTAGAGATGTCTATGACATTGAAGTTCCTCACACTCATAACTTTGCCTTAGCCAGTGGGGTTTTTGTCCATAATAGTGCAAAACAAGGGCGAGACAGACGTTTCCAAGCTATTCTTCCCCTGCGTGGCAAAATTCTCAATATTGAGAAAACTGACGATAGCAAAATCTACAAAAATAATGAAATTCAATCCCTGATTACAGCATTAGGATTAGGGGTAAAAGGAGAAGAGTTTGATCTCTCACAACTCCGTTACCATCGCGCCGTGATTATGAGTGTTGCGGGAGATGAACCCACTCTTGTCCAAGATGATACGGGAAAAACAGAATTAACGCCCATTGGTCAGTTTATTGATGATTGCGTGGAAGGACGACGTAGCAAAGAACGCTATCAGGTGATGTCCTTTGACCCCAAAACCCATCAAACGCGCTTCCGTCCCCTAAAAGAGGTGATCCGTCATGGGCATGAAGAATCCATGTACCAGATTACCACCCGTTATCAGCGTTCCGTGAAAGTAACTTCCTCTCACAGTGTCTTTGTCTATGAAGACGGAGAAGTTCGTCTCAAAAAAGGAAACGAAATTCGTCCTGGGGATTGGTTGGTGGCGAGTCGTCGTTTACCCCGTCCAAGCGAACCGACAACCACAATTGATTTACTTCGGACTTTCTACGAGGCGGGATTAACCGAAAATCTTTATTTACAAGGGGAAAGTGTTCGCAAAACGGCGGCGGCGAGAGTCTTGGCGAAAGTAGAACGCCCTGATTTACTCAGTGAACCCCGAGTTCAACTTGATGGGGAAAATTGGCAACAGTTAATTACTCAACGTCAAGAATTAGGCGTGACACAAAAACAGGCAGCTGTGGCTTGTGGCGTGAAACAGCCCATTACCATTAGTCATTGGGAAAGAGGGATCAATCATCCGACATTACCGAATTTTCTCTCCTATTTAGAAGCCATTGGCGGCAATGAGAATATTGTTTATCAAACCTTACCCTCAAAATTAGACAATTATCTGACCGATGAGGAGAATAGTAAGAATAAACGCTGGCGAGAAGTAAGTGATTATAAACTATTTGCTGATTTTACCCCTAGTGAGTTAGTGGAATTGGGGGATGAGGTTAAAATTGTTCCTCGCGCCCATGTCAATAAAGCCTTTAATCGCTATTTACCTGTCACAGAGGAATTACTCTGGTTTTTAGGGTGGTATGTTGCAGAAGGAACGTTAAGCCAGCATCAAGTTAGCCTTAATTTGGGTGAAAAAGATGAACCCCTGATTCAGGAATTAACGCAAGTCATCGAATCTGTTTTCGGAGAAACGCCACGTTGCTACTACGATCCTGACAGCAAAGGAATCAAACTTTATTTCCATAGCGTGATGGCTGCCCGTTTAATTCGCGCTTGGAATTTAGGAAATCTTGCCCACGATAAACAACTCCCCAATGTTGTCTTTAGTGTTAGTGAACGTTTCCAACTGGCTTTTCTAGAGGGATATTTTCTCGGCGATGGTACAATTAGCGATTCTCATATTTCATTTACCACCAATGGGAAACATCTCAAAGATGGCTTACTGTATTTATTCGGTCAATTAGGGTTAATTGCTACCACCACCGAACATCAGCCCACTGAAAATGCAAGCATTCACACTCGTCATCCTTATTACACTATTAGCCTCTGTCAGAAACAACAACTGGCAAATTGTCAACAAATTTGGCAACGTCATCATAAGGCAAACCAATTAGTCGATCATCTTGCTAAACCGAGACAGCAAAAGCCTGATTATCTTCCCATTAGTGAGGATTTGATGGCGTTACGAGTTCTCAGCAATGAAGAAGTGGAACTCACTGGCGATTATGTCTATGATTTTTCGGTTGAGGGAGATGAAAACTTTATCTGTGGCGTTGGTGGACTTTGCGCCCATAATACGGATGCTGATGTTGATGGAGCGCACATCAGAACGTTGCTTTTAACCTTCTTCTATCGCTATCAACGGGCGTTAATTGAACAGGGATACATTTATATTGCTTGTCCGCCTCTGTATAAAGTGGAACGGGGGAAACAGCATTATTATTGTTACAGCGATCGCGAAATGCAGAATTTAGTCAGAGAATTCCCTAGCAATGCCAATTACACCCTACAACGGTTTAAGGGGTTAGGGGAAATGATGCCCCTACAACTGTGGGAAACGACAATGAATCCAGAAAGTCGGACGCTGAAACGAGTCCAAATTGAAGATGCTGCCGAAGCTGATAAAATCTTTAGTGTGTTAATGGGCGATCGCGTTGCCCCCCGTCGCGAGTTCATCGAAACGGAAGGGCCCAAACTTAACCTTGCTGAGTTAGATATTTAAGCCCCAGATCGGTTGCAAGCTCAAAACTTTCAACCGATTTAGCTTTTCTAAAGCCTGTTATTGCGCGATTACGCTTAGAATAACTAATACTGTTTCGATCAACTAGGGCTACACACCGATTCCTTAAGCCCCCTTGCGAAGGAGGTTTGGGGGATAGACTGTAACCTAATCTGAAATCTCTAAATGTTTGCTACAAATGTGTCAGGGAGAGGGAGAGACAAGGTGACAAGGCGAAGGGATTTGTCATCTGTAGCATGAATTAATCAATTTCATATAACTTTTTGAAAATGGTATAAATTGTCAAGGAGAACTGCGATTGTGCCATTGGACAAATGACTGATGAGATCAAGTCGATTATCTGGATGGGGGATAGCCTTAAACAAGTTAGGAATTTTCCTGATTTTGTGCGTCGTGAAATTGGTTCATCTCTTTATGATGTACAACAAGGTGAACAGCCCCATAATGCTAAACCTTTTAAGGGCGTAGGCGGTGGAGTTTGTGAAATCGTAACCCGATTTGATTCTGATACTTATAGAACTGTATATAGCGATATGATCTGATTTGTAAAAAGTCCCCCCTAAATCCCCCCTAACCCCCCTTGGTA
>JBKHER010000041.1:0-12319 GCA_046540715.1 Halothece sp. | reverse complement strand
AGGAGTGCGAGCATCTTGCTCGCTATGCCAATTAATCAAACGGATTTGATATCACCTTGTCTCCCCCTCTCCCTGACCCATTTGTATGGAAATTTTTCTATGATCTCATGGTTGCTTCCCACTGTAAGCGTGTGGCAATGCGGAATAACTCTTTTCCCATGTGCAAATGTTCTTCATTAAAATTAAGGGGAAAATAGGCAAGTTCCTCGATGCCATCTTCGAGTTGATTAAGACAATGATAAAGATTGGCAGCGGTTTCTGCAAAGTGAGAAGGATTGGGCTGCGATCGCAGTGCTTGCTGGGCTTGTTTCACTAAACCCCGACAATTTTCCAGATAACCATCAAAGGTAGCCAATAATTCATCATCAAAGGGATCAGCGGCTAAATGATCAATTTGAAACTCAAGGGGATCAATAATTTCCTCCACTTGTTTCATCACAGGATGATAAACAGATTTTAACCAATGACTAATTTGATCATCAGTGTGGCATTTTTTTTGCCGTTGGCGATGATATTCCTTTTGGGCTTTCTCATTACGCTGGGCTCGGTTGTCGGAAAAAGCTCCATCATAAGCCGCCTTCAAGCGAGGATTACTTAAAACTTCATAAGCCGCATTGATGGCAATAATCTTTTCATGACTGCCTTGTTCCTCACAGCGATCAGGATGATAGGCTTTAGCTAAACGACGATAGGCTTGCTTAATCTCTTTTTGGGTTGCCTCAGGCTTTAAACCTAGCGTTTCGTAATGATTGGAATCAGGCATTAATTGAGTTAGAAGTTCTCACTAACGCAACAAACAACGTAGTTAAGCTAACACTGAAGTTTGAGGTTTAGCAAAGATCATTCGCCCTGCAGAAGTTTGTAGTGCCGAAGTCACAATGACAGGCAATTCTCCGCCCACATACTCTTGTCCTTCTTCTACTACCACCATTGTGCCATCTTCTAGGTAGCCAACGCCCTGTTCCGGTTCTTTCCCCTGTTTGAGAATTTTTAATTCTAGGGTATCTCCAGGTAAATAAATGGGACGCACGGCTCTGGCGAGATCATTGACATTCAGCACTAAGACTTTTTGCAAATCAGCAACTTTATTTAAGTTATAGTCATTGGTGAGCAGTACCCCATTAATTTCTTGGGTAAAACGCACTAATTTCGCATCGACGGTGTAAACGTCATCATAATCATAATTATTGATCACAATTCGCTCAGGATACTCTTCTTGCATTCGTTTAAGAATATCTAACCCTCTACGTCCCCGCACTCGTTTTTGATCATTCGCCGTATCGGCGAGGTATTGTAGTTCTTGTAAGACAAATTGGGGGATAATAATTTGTCCTTCAATAAAGCCAGTGCTGAGAAGTTCCTCAATGCGACCATCAATGATCGCGCTGGTATCTAAAACTTTAGTGGCTGCGGGTTTAAGCGTTCCTTCTGCGACTAAAATAGATTCGATACTATTGGGGTTAATTAAGCGTAAAAAGGTGCGTCCATGAGTATCAGCCAGGGTAACGCCTAGGAACCCAAAAATAACACTTCCTAAAATGGCAGTGAGAGGTTTGATAAAATCTAATTGTTCAGGAATGGGAAAGAGAAAGATCGGGGCGAGCATTAAATTGGCAATTAAAAGCCCGATCGCGAGTCCCACAGAACGAGTTAAAATCACTTCTATGGGAGTTTGCCGAATTTGCGCTTCTAAGCGACGATAGAAGTTTTGAGCGGTTAACCCTGCCACCAGACCAATTAGGGCAGCAAAACTGCCAATGATCCAGCGTAGTGCTTCTAGATTAGTAACGGAAGCAAGGGTTGAGTCTGGCAAGAAATCAACACTACCAAATCCTAGCCCGGCTGCGGCGAAAACGAATAAAATAACAATGATAACATCAATCATGGGTTTTGTTCCGATGGCAGAATCACAATTCGTATCATGATCTTGACTGAATTTCTATTATATCTTTCCCACTGTTTTGTATGGTTCGGTTTTCATGATTGCTAATACCAATGCAGCTTATATCCATATTCCCTTTTGTCGGAGACGTTGCTATTACTGCGATTTTCCCATTACGGTAATTGGCGATCGCGCTTCGGAAAAATTTGATCGCACTCAGGTGATGAAAGCCTATGTGCAAGCCTTATGTCAAGAAATTCGTCTCACAGCAACTCTCTATCCCAGTGCTAAGTTAGAGACAGTTTTCTTTGGCGGGGGAACCCCCTCTCTCCTCCCAACGATAGAATTAGAAAAAATTTTAATCACACTAGAGGAAGCGTTGGGAATCAGCCAAGATGCTGAAATTTCTATAGAGATTGATCCTGGAACGTTTGATTTACCGCAACTTCAAGCCTACCAAAGTTTGGGAATTAATCGCTATAGTTTAGGGGTACAAGCCTTTCAAGATGATTTATTAGCCAGTTTAGGGCGTACCCATCGCCTAGAAGAGATCGATCGCGCGATCGCGCAGTTTGAACAAGTTGGAATTACGAATTTCAGTCTCGATTTAATTTCTGGCTTACCCCAGCAAAGTCTTTCTCAATGGGAGGAAACCCTAGACAAAGCGATTCAAACCTCTCCCGCGCATCTGTCTTGTTATGATCTGATTGTCGAACCGGGGACAGCCTTTGAACGACAACGAGAAAAAGGAAAATTACCCCTTCCCCCTGATGAAAGCAGCGCCGAAATGTATCGTCTCACCCAACAACGTCTGACTGATGCTGGTTACACTCATTACGAAATTAGCAACTATGCTTTAGACGGATATCAATGTCGCCATAATCGGATTTACTGGCAGAATTTGCCCTTTTATGGGTTTGGGATGGGCGCAACCAGCTATTTAGGGGGAAAACGTTACGCGCGATCGCGCACTCGTCGGGAATACTATACTTGGGTAGAAACCTTAACTGAGACTCCCAATGATTTAATTCCCACTCCCCCGATTGATCCCATTGATCAACTTTTAGAAACCCTTATGCTGGGATTAAGATTAAAAGAAGGGGTTAACCTAAGCGCGATCGCGAAACAATTTGGCGCTGAAACCGTCAATCAACTTATTGATACTCTCCAGCCTGATCTTGATCAACAATGGGTGGAAATTACTCCCGATGATCATTTACAACTCACTGATCCCGAAGGATTACTGTTTTCTAATACCATTCTCACTAAGTTATTCAGTGTTTTCTCTGGATAATTATGAGACAAATTAAAGCATAATTAAAAAAAGAAGTGGTTTCATGCCACTAGCTGTTAAGAAATAACCGATGATTCCTGTGACTGAACAACTAAAATTCACTCCCGAAGAAGCCTTTGTCGCCCTTGCCATTGTCACTGTTGCTATTGACGGTGAACACGCTGAGGAGGAAGAAATGGCACTTACTCAAGCCATTCTCAGTGCTGACTTATTTTCCACCTATCCGGCGGACAAACTCATTATGATGATTAATAACGCCTTTGCTCAAATTAATCAACAGGGAACGAAAGCGATTTTAGAAGAAGCGATTGCGAGTTTACCAGAATCGCTACGGGAAGAAGTTTTAAGCGCGATCGCAAAAATTATTATGGCAGATGGTAAAGTGTCTTCAGAGGAAAAAAGGCTGTTAGATCACCTCAGTGTTGCTTTTACCATTCCTGAAGAACAAATTACCAAATTGCTCGAACAAGCACAGGTTTAACCTAGCTATTCCTCATTCTCTAACCCAACATTAATATTATTGAGAGGGCGACGTTTGAGTTCTTTGGATTTGGAACGGGGTAGCAAATCAAACACTTCTCGAAACGCATTATCTACTTTTTCAAAGGGAACTTGTCCCACTTGATCAAACGCAACCTTTCCCTCTTGATCAATAATAACGGTTTGGGGAACTAAGCCACGATAATAATACCCCGCTTCCTGAGGAGAAAATTCCTGCTCGTCTGCTAGCATATCCACATTGATGGGAATGAAACTTGCAACGCGACCGTAATAGCGTTGTAGTTCTGAAACAACTACAGAAAAGGCTTTACAGTCCTTGCTATCTTCTAAATAGAACACAAGCAGACTGGGTTTTCCTCCTTTAAGGGATTCAGCGAGTGTAACTTGTGGCGGAACTAAAGAGCCATTACCAGCGTAGAGGGCAAAAATGTTACCGTCGTAGTGATCATCATCTAACGCCGCGATCGCGCTAGGGCTGAAAATTAATCCCACCGCCATAATCAGAACAAGAATTAAAGAGAGAATTGGACGTTTAGCGACTCGGTGCTGATTTAAGCTCATCAATCAAAAATCAATATTAAATAACCAATTCTCTATTATCAATCATCTGTGCCGAGGTGACAAGCCGAGAAAAATTTGATGAAACTTAACGGTAAAGGTTGTCGGTTTGGCTTATTATAAGTATAATCTAAGATTCTAGCTAGGATTAGTAGCCAAATAGAAACCATATCTCTGGGTGATCCCAGCATTAAAGCAGAATCACTCATGAGATAGAGTCTGCTAGTAGCTAGTTTAGCCTAAACTCTTTAATTAATGATTAATTTAGGAAGACTCTTAGCATATTCTCCTTCTTTGAAGGAAAGAAACTTTGAGCAAACTTGCTGTAACTTTAAAAAAATCGTTCAGTAACTTTAAGAAAACCCTAAAAAAGGCAATCACGCCAAACTACTGAGCTTAAGATCTTATAATCTCGCTTTTTGGAATTCTTCTAGCAGGACTCAAGAAGGATTCAGGGTTTTCTTTACTTGGTCATAAAAGTCAGAGTTACTTCTTTTCCTTAAGAAAGGAATCATTTCTGACTCACACTCAACTCAGTTTAACAAAATAATATCCTCCTAAGGTTATAAGGAGATTAAAACCATGATGCCAACCACCTATGCTAAATTCATACGCTTTTTAAGAGAAGAACTGGCAATTTCCAATGATTCGATCGCGATCGCGCAACGCTATTCCCAGCGCCATACCGACCCCCTGCCCATGTTACTTTGGCAATATGGCTTAGTAACCTTAGAGCAGTTAGATCGGATTTACGAATGGCTAGAAACCGCATAATGATGGACAAGCACTCATTGTTCAGGATAAGAAGGCTCTTCAATGGTTCCGATACGGTTGAGGGGCCAAAAGCGAATCGCAGCGCGACCAATAATATTTTCACTGGGAACAAAGCCCCAAGAATGAGAATCTAAACTATTGTTACGATTATCTCCTAAAACAAGATAGTGATCGTCTGGAACGCTTACGGGGCCAAAAGTGTAGTTAGGTTGCTCTGCGATATATTTTTCTTTTAAAGGCTCACCATCCACATAAACAATCCCATTGTCAACGCGAATTGTCTCCCCAGGAAGCCCAATAATACGCTTAATAAACGCCTCATCATAGCCTTGGCGCTTGAGTTCTTCTGTGGCATTAAAGACAACGATTTCGCCTCGTTCCGGGGGACTAAAACGATAGCCCACTTTTTCCACCAATAACCGATCATTGACTTCTAACGTTGGCAACATAGAAGTAGAAGGAATATAGCGAGCTTCTGCGACAAAAGTACGAACCCCAAAAGCTAAAACAGCACTGAGAGCCAGTGTTTTTATGGTTTCAAGCCATGGATTTTCGTTATGATTTTCAGGCATTGGGTAACAACCGAGTTCGGAATACAATTAATTGTGTCCTCTCATATTTTATTCTAGAACTTTCATCTGTGTTATGTCGGAAATCATGGAACTCATTATTCGCAATGCTGAAGTTTTATATCCTGATGGTCGCATCGAGAAAGGGGATGTAGGAATTGCAAACGGAAAAATTAAAGCGGTTCAATCTCAAATTCAAGAGCAAGGAGAACAAGAAATTGAGGCAACTGGATTAACCTTATTACCGGGAGTCATTGATCCGCAAGTCCATTTTCGCGAACCGGGGTTAGAACACAAAGAAGATTTATTTACCGCTACTTGTGCTTGTGCTAGAGGAGGGGTAACGTCTTTTCTAGAAATGCCCAATACTCGCCCCCCAACTATTGATCAAGCGGCGATGGATGATAAACTAAAACGAGCTTCTGAGAAATGTTTAGTGAATTATGGCTTTTTTGTGGGAGCAACAGCAGATAATTTAGAGGCGTTAGAAACGGTTAACCCGGCTTGTGGCATTAAAATTTTTATGGGATCTGCCCACGGGGCGTTATTAGTCTCCCAAGAAGAAACCTTAGAACCCATTTTTGCTAATGGAAAACGTCTCATTGCGGTTCACGCCGAAGATCAAGCTCGCATTGTAGAACGGAAAAAACAATTTCAGGGGGCAACGGATCCTGCGACTCATTCCCAAATTCAGGATAATCAGGCGGCGTTAAATGCGACAAAATTAGCCCTAAAACTTTCCAAGCGATATCAACGGCGGTTACATATTCTTCATCTTTCTACAGGCGACGAAGCCGAATTATTACGGGAAGAGAAGCCTAGTTGGGTGACAACGGAAGTCACGCCGCAACATTTACTTTTAAATACCGAAGCCTATCAGGAAATTGGCACCTTAGCGCAAATGAATCCCCCACTGCGATCGCGCTGGGATAACGAAACCCTCTGGAAAGCTCTCTTAGATGGAGTGATTGATTTTATTGCCACCGATCATGCTCCTCACACCTTAGAAGAAAAAGGAAAAGGATACCCGAATGCGCCTTCGGGAATGCCGGGGGTAGAAACTTCTTTAGCTTTAATGTTAACGCAGGCAAAAGCAGGACAGTGTAGCGTATCTCAAGTCAGTCATTGGATGTCAACTGCTCCCGCAAACGCCTATAATATTCCTAATAAAGGCGCGATCGCGCCCAACTATGATGCCGATTTAGTGTTAGTCGATCTCAATACCTATTCTCCCGTGCGGCGAGAAGATATCCTGAGTAAATGTGGTTGGAGTCCTTTTGAAGGGTGGAATCTTACAGGATGGGCGCAAACCACAATTGTCGGCGGACAAGTGGTCTATCATCAAGGAAAGGTGAATTCAGAAGTCCGAGGAAAAGCCTTACAATTTAACCCTGACTAAGTTTCCTCAACTTGCGGTTTTAAACGCTTAAAAAACATCATCGTTAGCGAGCCGATTTGAGAAATTTCTAATAACTCCCAGCCCTCTTTTCCTAGACGATTGAGGGCTTCCTGTAGCTGACGAGCGGGGTGATTAGAGCTATCTTTACTATTGTAAATATCAGGAAATTCTTGTTTGAGAAATTGGGGACTAAATGTTCCTTTGGTTGCCGAACTTGCTGCTTCTGCACTGGGAGCTTCGCTATTTTTAATATTAAGATGAATAACTTTATATTCCCAAACTGGGTTAGAGGTGTCTTTCTTTTCCATTATTGGACTCCTTGTTTTAATCTTCTTATTACTTTGACAAATGAACCACGTCTTTCGCTACCTCCTGTCATTACCCCCTATTGTGGCAAAATTGAGAAAATCTTAATAAAACTTAAATATTATTTTAGGAATTAAATGTTGACTAGAGGGGCAAATCCCTAACTTGAGACAGAATCATCAGCACTGACCAACGGTCAAAGGGGGCAACTTCGGTTTTCCGAAGGTGTAATCTGTGACTATCCTACAGGATGTGTCACAATTGTTAACGGTATTTCTACTCTCTGTGAAGAAGACAGTGGAAGAATCTTCCTTGTTCAACCTTAATAGAGAGTATATCGCCAGTTCACCTAGGTTTAATTTTTATGGAACAGCTATATCAATATGCTTGGCTAATACCAGTTCTTCCCTTGGCGGGTGCAATGCTCGTCGGGTTAGGGCTGATTTCATTTAATCAAACCACGAGTCATCTCCGTCAACCGACAGCAATTTTTATTGTTTCCCTTGCGGGGGCGACGATGGTTTTATCTTATGCCCTGCTATGGAGTCAACTCAATGGTCATGAACCCTTTCTTCAGACCTTTGAATGGGCAGCCGCAGGAAATTTTAAGTTAACCATGGGTTATACCATTGACCATTTAACCACCATGATGTTGGCAGTGGTCACCACCATTGCCTTTTTGGTGATGATTTATACCGATGGTTATATGGAACATGACCCCGGTTATGTACGCTTCTATGCTTATCTCAGTTTATTTGCTTCTTCCATGTTGGGATTAGTTATGAGTCCCAATTTGGTGCAAGTATATATTTTCTGGGAGTTAGTGGGAATGGCTTCTTACCTTCTCATTGGCTTCTGGTATGACCGCAAAGCGGCTGCCGATGCTTGTCAAGAAGCCTTTGTGGTTAACCGCGTCGGTGACTTTGGCTTCTTATTAGGGATGTTAGGGCTTTATTGGGCAACCGGCACCTTTGAATTTTCCGAAATGGGGGTACAACTAGAAGCCCTTGTGCAGTCGGGAATTATTGGCACAAGTCTTGCTGGTTTATTTGGTGTCCTCGTTTTCTTGGGCCCAGTGGCAAAATCAGCCCAATTTCCCCTTCATGTGTGGTTACCCGATGCCATGGAAGGTCCTACGCCCATTTCGGCACTGATTCACGCGGCGACGATGGTAGCAGCGGGAGTCTTTCTGATTGCGCGGATGTATCCTGTGTTTGAAAATCTGCCTTCGGTAATGACCATTATTGCTTGGACTGGGGCATTTACTGCCTTTTTAGGAGCAACCATTGCCCTTACTCAGAATGACATTAAGAAAGGATTAGCCTATTCGACGATTTCCCAATTGGGGTATATGGTAATGGCGATGGGAGTCGGTGGCTATACCGCAGGACTTTTCCACCTGATGACTCATGCGTTCTTTAAGGCGATGTTATTCTTGTGTTCGGGTTCGGTGATTCATGGAATGGAAGAAGTGGTCGGTCATAACCCTGCACTGGCTCAAGATATGCGTCTGATGGGAGGCTTACGGAAATATATGCCCATTACCTCGTTAACCTTCTTAGTGGGGACTTTAGCCATTTGTGGGATTCCTCCCTTTGCTGGTTTTTGGTCAAAAGATGAAATTTTAAGTGAGGCGTTTCATGCTAACCCTGCTTTATGGTTTGTGGGTTGGCTAACGGCAGGATTAACTGCTTTCTATATGTTCCGTATGTATTTTATGACCTTTGAAGGGAAATTTCGAGGGAATGATGAGTCGATTCTTGCGTCTTTGAAACCAGCCTTTGGGCCAGGGGCGATGGATACTCAGGAATTAGAATCGGAACAGGAAGCTGACGACGATCATCATCATAGTGAAACGCCCCATGAGTCGCCTTTGAGCATGACGTTACCTTTGATTATTTTAGCCATTCCCTCCATTGCTATTGGTTATATCGGGAAACCTTGGGAAAATGTCTTTGAGGAATTTATTTATGCCCCTGGGGAAACCTTAGAAGAGGTGTTAGAAGCCAGTGCTGAGTTTGAATGGTCAGAATTTTTAATTATGGCTGGGAACTCGGTGGGAATCGCTCTAATTGGGATTACGCTGGCTTCTTTAATGTATGCGAGTCGGAAAATTGATCCTAGCGCGATCGCGCAACAATTCCCCGCCCTTTACCGCTTCTCCCTCAACAAATGGTACTTTGACGAACTCTATGATCGCCTCTTTGTCCAAGGTAGTCGTCGGATTGCCCGACAAATCTTGGAAGTGGATTATCGAGTTGTAGATGGAGTCGTCAACCTGACAGGCTTAGTTGCCATCATCAGTGGTGAAGGCTTGAAGTATTTTGAAAATGGTCGCGCCCAATTTTATGCCCTCATTGTTTTTGGGGCAGTGCTAGGGTTTGTGATTGTTTTCAGCGTCGCTTGAAACAACTAAAATGCCTAACGGGGGGAGTTGATTCCCCCACCTAAAACGTAATGAGAGTAACGTAATATCGTCCTCGATCTAACTATGACAAATTTTCCCTGGTTAACAACCGTTATTCTTTTTCCCCTAATTGCATCATTCTTTATTCCCTTAATCCCAGATCAAGATGGGAAGCAAGTGCGCTGGTATGCCCTTGTCATTGGGTTAATTAACTTTGCCCTCATTGTAGCTGGCTTTTATCGTGACTATGACTTTTCTAACCCCGAATTACAATTGGTAGAAAGTTATAGCTGGATTCCGCAACTGGATCTGAATTGGTCAGTGGGCGCTGATGGCATCTCTATGCCCTTAATCATTCTCACAGGCTTTATTACCACCCTTGCGATTTTAGCGGCTTGGCCAGTGAGTCTGAAACCGAAACTCTTTTACTTCCTGATGCTTGCCATGTACGGCGGACAAATTGCTGTCTTTGCTGTGCAGGATATGTTGTTATTCTTCTTGGTTTGGGAGTTAGAGTTAATTCCGGTTTACCTGCTACTGTCCATTTGGGGCGGGAAAAAACGCCTTTATGCTGCTACTAAATTCATTCTCTACACCGCAGGGGGATCATTATTTATTCTTGTGGCTGCCCTTGCAATGGCATTTTATGGCGATACCGTCACCTTTGACATGAGGAGTTTGGCAGCAAAAGATATTGCCCTCAATGTCCAACTCTGGCTGTACGCAGCTTTCTTTATTGCTTATGCGGTTAAGTTACCGATTTTCCCCTTACACACATGGCTTCCTGATGCCCACGGCGAAGCAACTGCCCCCGTGCATATGTTACTCGCTGGCATTCTCTTAAAAATGGGGGGATATGCCTTAATTCGGATGAATGCGGGGATGCTACCGGATGCCCATGCTTATTTTGCCCCAGCACTCGTCATTCTAGGAGTCGTGAATATTATTTATGCGGCTCTCACTTCCTTTGCCCAACGTAACCTGAAACGGAAGATTGCTTACTCCTCCATTTCTCACATGGGGTTTGTTTTAATTGGGATTGCCTCTTTTACCAACTTAGGCTTAAGTGGGGCAGTGCTACAGATGGTGTCTCATGGCTTAATTGGGGCAAGTCTCTTCTTTTTAGTGGGAGCAACTTACGACCGTACCCACACCCTAATGTTAGATGAAATGGGCGGTGTCGGACAGCGGATGCAAAAGATTTTTGCCATGTTTACTACCTGTTCCCTTGCTTCTTTGGCGTTACCAGGAATGAGTGGTTTTGTCGCCGAAGTAATGGTCTTTATTGGCTTTTCCACCAGTGATGCTTATAATACGACCTTTAAGGTACTGGTGGTATTTTTAGCGGCGGTGGGAGTTATTTTGACCCCGATTTATCTGCTTTCCATGTTACGAGAAATTTTCTACGGAAAGGAAAATCAAGAGTTGGTTTCTCATGAAGTTTTGGTAGATGCGGAACCCAGAGAAGTGTTTATTATTGCTTGCTTGTTAGTGCCAATTATTGGGATTGGTTTCTATCCCAAAATGTTAACCCAAGTCTATGATTCCACAACCGTTGCTTATACCAATCGCCTGCGGGACTCAGTTCCGAGCTTAATTAAGCCTTCGGAAGTGGCACAAGTTGAATCTTCACTTGTTTCTTTGACTGCTCCTCGTTTGAAGTAAAGCACTCAATTTTTGAGTTTAAAATGCTTTATTTTGGATTGATTCAATCACCTTGTTAGTCGTTGGATTCGGCATAACGAGGTGATTTTTATAACAGCATTTTATTAAGAATTCGCTTAAAATCCAGTTAATACCATTTTAAAGAAGTCAAGTTACAGTTAATCCCCCCTAACCCACCTTTGAAAGGGGGATGATAAATTGGTATGTAGTGCTAATTGAGCGAAATGGTATAAATAATACTCGCAAAAAGTGAGGTGATAATAAAAATGCGGTCAAATACAGTTATCTTCGTGTTGGCTTTAACCATTATTTTTGTCGCAGCAGGTGATTCTTTTTTACCTCAACCTTTAGCCAAAGCAAGTTCTCAGGCGCGTAGGCAACTTAATGAATTTTTTCTAGGCTTATTTCCAGAAACTGACAATATTGGTGAATTTGGGGGCGACAGACTCCAAAAAATGGAAGGAACTAATTAGTGCCATATAGCAATATGATCTCATTTGTAAAAAATAGCTTAACTTCAGATCCCCCCTCACCCCCCTTAATAAGGGGGGAATTAAAGGGGGGAATTGAAGGGGGGTACAACTGATTTAGGATTGCCATATCCCACAAACAACCCACTCGGGTCAGTTAAATTAACTGGGTTACCATGAGCATAAGGATACTTCGCTAACGAGAGAGGCTGTCGTTGAACCCCTTCAAAGGGATCGCGACTGGTAAAGCGTCCCGTACTGGGGTCATAATATCGCGCCCGGAGATAGTAATGTTCTAACACCGGATCATATTGTTCCCCAGCATAGCGATAGGGATTGACCGTCGTCCCTGTGGAATTCAGGAGATTGCCGTAAGCATCATAGAGAGAAGTATTAGTTACTCGCTTCAATTTTAGAAATTGCCTCTCTCACTGCTG
Source organism: Halothece sp. (assembly GCA_046540715.1). GTDB lineage: Bacteria > Cyanobacteriota > Cyanobacteriia > Cyanobacteriales > Rubidibacteraceae > Halothece. The sequence continues at coordinate 57 of JBKHER010000041.1, read as the reverse complement.
TCCGTAAATCTTCTGATATTTCCTCTGCCTGAGCGAGTTGAGAAAGGGGTTCTATTG
>JBKHER010000040.1:0-12339 GCA_046540715.1 Halothece sp. | reverse complement strand
TCAACCTTTTTCCCAATTTTTTTTGACTTTTTTTCTTTTCCCTTATTTCATGGGGGTTGTGGCACAATGTTGGGGAAGGTAGCAAGGAAAGAATCAGCAATTTATCGAGAATGTCTTCAAAAAATTTTCAGTCAGTGGTGGCGACCTTAAATCAATTTTGGGAAAATCGCGCTTGTTTAATTGCCCAGCCTTACGACACGGAAAAGGGAGCAGGAACAATGAGTCCTCATACTTTTTTGCGAGCTATTGGTCCTGAACCTTGGTCAGTTGCGTATATTGAGCCTTGTCGTCGTCCCACTGACGGACGCTATGGGGAAAATCCCAATCGCTTCCAACACTATTACCAATATCAAGTTTTAATCAAGCCGTCTCCTCCCAATATCCAAGAAATCTTTTTAGAGTCTTTACGAGCTTTAGGAATTCAGCCAGAAGATCATGATGTTCGTTTTGTTGAAGATAATTGGGAATCTCCTACTCTTGGCGCATGGGGAGTGGGTTGGGAAGTCTGGCTCGATGGTATGGAAATTACTCAGTTCACCTATTTCCAACAATGTGGCGGCATTGATTGTCATCCCGTTTCCATTGAGATTACTTATGGAATAGAACGCATTGTCATGTATTTACAAGAGGTAAATGCACTCCCGAAAATCCAATGGAATGATGAACTTAACTATGGGGATATTCATCTGCAAGGAGAAATTGAACAATGCACTTATAACTTTGAAGCCTCGAACCCAGAATTATTGTTTCAGCTATTTACTCTATATGAACAAGAAGCGAGTCAATTGATCGAAAAGGGATTAGTTCTTCCCAGTTTGGACTATGTTCTCAAATGTTCTCATACTTTTAATCTCTTGGAAGCAAGGGGAGTCATTTCAGTAACTGAACGCACTCGCTATATTGGTCGGATTCGTTCTTTAGCCCGAAAAACTGCTCAACGATATTACAAACAAAGAGAGGAATTAGGCTTTCCCTTACTCAAGTCTAAACAGTCAGTTGCTACAGCTAGCAAGTAAAAAAAGAGAGGAGAATACTACTTTATGAACTTAACAGAATTATTAGAACCGATCGCGCAGTTTTTTCGTTCCTTCAATCTTCCTGAATGGGTTACTCATTGGGGACATCCGATGATGATGGGAGTTGTCATTTTTGTCATGGGGACTTTTGTCGGGATTACAGGCTGGAAAGGACGTTTAGCTAATAATCAAGCGATCGCGCTAGAAAATAAAGGAAATCATCGGAAGTTAGCCCCTTGGATGTTTACATTTATGGCATTAGGCTACTCGGGGGGAGTCTTATCCTTAGTAATGCAGAGACAGCCTATTTTAGAAAGTCCTCATTTTATCACTGGGACAGTAGTTTTAGGATTACTAGCTATCAACGGCTTAATCTCTCTAACTGGGTTTGGGGGAAATCAAAAACAGTTAAGAACCGCTCATGCAATTGTCGGAAGTGTCGCTTTAACAATTATGGTGCTTCATGCCTTACTAGGCTTAAAGTTAGGTTTAGCAATTTAGCTAAAACTTAAAAAACAGCCTGCCTAAAAGACAGACTGTTGAGAGAGCAGTTAAGAGAGGCAAAGAGGGCTTACATCATGCCCATACCGCCCATGCCTCCCATACCGCCCATACCGCCCATACCGCCAGATGGGTCAGCCGCGGCTTCTTCTTCTTGCGGTTCTTCGACCACTAGGGCTTCGGTAGTAATAATCATTCCAGCAATAGAGCCAGCATTTTGCACGGCGGAACGAACCACTTTTGCAGGATCAATGATACCAGCAGCGATCATGTCCTCATATTCACCAGTGAGGGCATTATAGCCAATATTAAACTCAGCATCTCGTACATTTTCCACGATAACAGACCCTTCCATGCCAGCATTAGTTGCCATTTGTGATAAGGGAGCTTCTAAAGCTTTAGCAACCAGGGCTGCTCCAATTTGCTCTTCAGGGTGAGTTAATTGTTTTTTGAACTCAGCAACCTTTTTCGCAAGGTGAATAAGGGTTGTACCGCCACCTGGAACAATGCCTTCTTCGACAGCAGCTTGGGTAGCATTGAGTGCGTCTTCAATGCGTAGCTTGCGTTCTTTCATTTCAGTTTCGGTGGCAGCCCCAACTTTAATGACACCAACACCGCCAGCCAGTTTAGCAATGCGTTCTTGTAGTTTTTCTTTGTCGTATTCAGAATCAGTTTCTGCAAGTTGTTTGCGAAGTTGGGCAACTCGTTTTTCAATATCGCCTTTGTTGCCTTCTCCCTCAGCAACAATGATGGTATTATCTTTGCTAATGGAGACGCGGCGGGCAGTTCCTAACATATCGAGGGAAACGGAGTCGATGGTTAAGCCCACGTCTTCGGAAATAAGTTGTCCGCCAGTGAGAACGGCGATATCTTGTAACATTTGTTTGCGGCGATCGCCGAAACCAGGGGCTTTAATGGCAGAAACGTTGAGAACGCCTCGTGCTTTGTTGACAACAAGGGTAGCAAGGGCTTCCCCTTCAATATCTTCAGCAATGATTAAAAAGGGCTGTCCTTCTTTAGAAACTTGTTCTAGGATGGGGACTAATTCTTGAATAGAGCTAATTTTCTTGTCGGTAATGAGAATACGGGGATTCTCGAACTCGACCATTTGCCGTTCTTGGTCGGTAATAAAGTAGGGAGAAAGATAACCGCGATCAATTTCCATCCCTTCGACAATATCCACTTCCGTGGCGAGAGAAGAGGATTCTTCTACAGTAATGACTCCATCTTTGGTCACTTTTTCCATGGCTTCGGCAATCATTTTGCCGACTTCTTCATCATTGCCAGAGGAAACCGTAGCGACTTGCGCGATCGCGTCTCCCTCTACGGGTTTAGCAACATTGGCAATTTCTTCCACTAAATAGTTAACGGTTTTTTCAATACCACGACGAATAGCAACAGGATTAGAACCTGCGGCAACATTTTTCAGTCCTTCCCGAATCATTGCTTGGGCGAGAACTGTGGCGGTGGTTGTTCCATCGCCAGCAATATCATTAGTTTGGGTTGCCACTTCCTGAATCAGGCGTGCGCCAGTATTTTCTAGGGGATCTTCTAGTTCAATTTCTTTAACGGCGGTCACCCCATCGTTAACGATTTGGGGAGCGCCATACTGTTTTTCTAATAAAACATTCCGTCCTTTAGGGCCAAGGGTAATCCGAATCGCGTCTGCAACTGCATCGACCCCTTTTTCCAGAGAACGTCTTGCTTTTTCGTTAAAAGATACAATTTTAGGCATTGTTGTAATTTTTAATTGTCGTCGTCTATCAATAGCCAATTTAGCACTCTCTTTTCCTGAGTGCTAAGTCTTGACTAAGTAGGGATATCCGAACGTTTATCGGTTGTCCTTGATTCGGCTTGTTTACAGTAATCATTAAGAAACAACGAAAACCCGAGCGGGAAACTGGTCTTTCAAGGTAAAATTTAGACTAATAAGCTGAATAAATTTCTATGCTGTGGAGGAAAATTAAACCATGACACTTCAACTTGGTGATCAAGTCCCAGATTTTAAGCAAGCGTCCAGTATGGGCGATATTTCTTTCTATGAGTGGGCTGGAGACAGCTGGGTCGTTCTATTTTCTCACCCTGCGGATTATACGCCTGTTTGTACGACAGAATTAGGGGAAGTCGCTCGTCTTAAGCCAGAATTTGATAAGCGTAATGTGAAAGTTTTGGCGTTAAGTGTGGATGATACTGACTCCCACAAGGGTTGGATTAACGATATTAATGAAACCCAAAAAACTGAGGTTAATTATCCAATCCTCGCAGACAGCGATCATAAAGTCTCAGACTTATACGGGATGATTCACCCCAACTCTCTAAATAACCTCACAGTGCGTTCTGTTTTCATTATTGATCCGCAAAAGAAACTACGCCTCACCCTAACTTATCCTGCGAGTACCGGTCGTAACTTCCCAGAATTACTTCGGGTCATTGACTCTCTACAGTTAACTGACAATTATCAAGTTGCGACTCCCGTTAACTGGAAAGAAGGAGATGATGTGGTTGTTGTTCCTTCTATTTCCACCGAAGAAGCAAAACAGAAGTTTCCAAAAGGGGTAACTGAGGTAAAACCTTATCTACGGATGACTCCTCAACCTGATAAATAAACCTCATCGGGAAGGAAGATAGGGAAACTCTGTCTTTCTTCTGCTAAGAGCCCCCCAAAACATTACTACTGGGATAACTGTGCGCTCGGTGAAGACCGAGCTAATCACGAATCACAAGGCTTTCAACGCTTACGGGGCAAAGGTGTTCCCCTGAGCCCTTCGACAAGCTCAGTGTTCCACCTGTCGAAGGGGGGGATCAACTGTAATCTGACTTTTTGAAAATGGTATTAAAGGTTACCCTAAGACCTTTTTCGCGGTTGCCAAAACATTCTCAGTGTTAAAGCCAAATTTTTCCATGGCTTCACCGCCCGGAGCAGATACACCAAATTGATCAATTCCAATTACAGCGCCTTCTGCACCGACATAACGACACCAACCCAAGGTAGTTCCAGCTTCTACGGCAACTCGTTTGGTTACCACTTGCGGTAAAACAGATTCTTTATACCCTTCGTCTTGGGCTTCAAACAGTTCCCAACTGGGCATAGAAACAACCCGCACTTTTTTCCCGTCTTGACGGAGTTGCTCGGCTGCGTTAACGCAAAGTTCCACCTCGCTACCGGTTCCAATGAGGATCAACTCAGGAGTGCCATCACTATCAGAAAGCACATAGCCACCTTTTGCCGCTTTCTCAATGGAGCTTCCGGCTAAATTGGGGAGCTTTTGACGAGATAAAGAGAGTAAGGTTGGCGCATGAGGATTTCCCGTAGCGCGTTCTACGGCTACCTTGTAAGCACCAGAGGTTTCATTACCATCAGCAGGACGGAAAACCGCAAGATTAGGCATCGCTCGTAAAGAGGCAAGATGTTCAATCGGCTGGTGAGTGGGTCCATCTTCCCCTAAACCAATCGAGTCATGGGTCATGACCCAAATCACACCGGCACGAGATAATGCCGAGAGACGAATTGCCCCGCGCATATAGTCGGTAAAGATGAGGAAGGTTGCCCCATAGGGAATTAAGCCCGAGTTATGGTGAGCCATGCCATTACAAATTGCTCCCATACCATGTTCACGCACCCCAAAGCGGAAGTTACGGTTATGGTATTCGCCTTTTTGAAAATCACCGCTGGACTTAACATAGGTTTTATTGGAAGGAGCCAAGTCAGCCGAACCGCCCAGTAATCCTGGTAAGACTGGAGAGAGAGCATTTAAGACTTCACCAGACTGATTGCGAGTAGCATCGGCTTTATCATCAGGGGTATATTTCGGGAGTGCATCTTCCCAACCTGCGGGGAGTTGACCATTAATCAGTTGCTCAAAATTGCTTCCATCTTCGGGATACTTCGCTTTATATTGAGCAAAAAGTTGATTCCATTCTTGTTCAGCTTGTGCGCCACGATCAATGGCTTGGCGGAAGTGGTTGAGGGCATCTTGAGGAACTTCAAATTCCCCGTATTCCCAACCTAGCTGTTGGCGAGTGGCTGCCACTTCATCTTTTCCTAAGGCTGCACCGTGAGAGTCATGGCTATTGGATTTATTAGGCGACCCATAACCAATCGTGGTGGTAACTCGGATGATAGAAGGTTTATCAGTAACCTCTTTGGCGTTAGCGATGGCTTTTTCGATGCTATCGAGGTCGGTATTACCGTCCTCAACGCTTTGGATATGCCAACCTAAACCTTCGTAGCGTTTAAGAACATCTTCAGTAAAAGCTAACTCAGTTTCCCCGTCAATGGAGATATGGTTATCGTCATAAAGGACAATGAGCTTACCGAGTCCCAAGTGTCCAGCGGTAGAAGAGGCTTCATTAGACACCCCTTCCATTAAATCGCCGTCACTGGCAATGACGTAAGTATAGTGATCAACCAAGTTGCAATCTGGCTTATTGAAACGGGCAGCTAAGTGAGCCTCAGCAATAGCTAAACCAACACCATTAGAAATCCCTTGTCCTAATGGACCAGTGGTTACCTCGACCCCTTCTGTCATAAAGTTTTCGGGGTGACCGGGGGTTTTAGATTCCCATTGACGGAACTGCTTAATATCGTCTAGGCTGACACTATCATAGCCAGTGAGATAAAGCAGGGAGTAGTGCAACATACAGCCATGCCCTGCGGAGAGGACAAAGCGATCGCGATTGAACCAATGGGGATTTTTGGGATTAAAGCGGAGAAACTTATCCCAGAGGACAAATGCCATGGGAGCCGCCCCCATCGGCAGTCCGGGGTGTCCCGAGTTAGCTTTTTCTACAGCATCAATCGCTAAGAAGCGTATAGAGTTGATGCAAAGTTGTTCAATTGATTGAGTAGTAGCGACCATAATATTTTTTATCTACGGTTGACTGGAAAATAAGTTTAATGGGTTTTTCCATCCCATTAATTGGAGCAAGGAGTTCGGAGTTTGGCAACGTTCACTCGACCCGCGACAATTTACCTCCATCTTTGCAGAAAGTGGGATGGATAGGCAAGTTAGTTTTTGTCCTTTGCTCACATTATGGGATCACTGATATTTCTTAAAGGCGAGGGTGATATTATGTCCCCCAAAGCCAAAGGAATTGGATAAGGCACTACTGACCACGCGATCGCGAGATTGATTCGGCACATAGTCTAAATCACAGTCGGGATCAGGGTTTTCTAAATTAATCGTGGGAGGAATTTTGTCATTAGCCAGAGCCATGACGGTTGCTACCGCTTCAATGCCACCAGATCCCCCCAACAGATGCCCTGTCATGGATTTAGTCGAACTAATGGCAACATCATAAGCAGACTTGCCAAGGACTTTTTTCAGAGCTTTAGTTTCAGTGACATCATTAGCCGCGGTACTAGTGCCATGAGCGTTAACATAGCTTACCTCTTCAGGAGCAAGTTCCCCATCTTTCAAGGCTAGCGCGATCGCGCCGGCAGCCCCTGTCCCGTCAGGATTGGGAGAAGTCATATGATAGGCATCACAGGTCATGCCATAGCCCACGATTTCTCCATAAATTTTTGCGCCTCTTGCTTGGGCGTGTTCAAGAGATTCTAGAATGAGAATGCCAGCGCCTTCGCCAATAATAAACCCATTGCGATCCTTATCAAAAGGACGACAAGCATGTTTAGGATCATCATTGCGAGTGGAAAGAGCTTTCGCAGCGGCAAAGCCCGCGAGGGTTAAGGGGGTAATCGCCGCTTCGGTTCCCCCACAAATCATGGCTTGAGCATCCCCCCGTTGAATAATCCGAAACGCATCTCCCACAGCATTAGACCCGGCCGCACAAGCCGTAACCGGGCAAGAGTTGGGCCCTTTTGCCCCGACATGAATCGCAGTTAGCCCCGCTGCCATATTCGCAATCATCATGGGAACCATAAACGGACTACACCGACTCGGCCCCCGATTGAGATAGGTTTCTTGCTGATCTTCTAACACCTTAATTCCACCGATTCCGGTGCCAATCATCACCCCCACTTGCTCGGCATTTAACTCTGTAATTTCGAGTTGGGCATCATTGATTGCTTGGATACTTGCCACTAACCCAAACTGGGCAAAGCGATCCATGCGTTTGGCTTGCTTGCGCTCTAAGTATTGATGGGGATCAAAATCCTTGACTTCACCGGCGATCTGACTATCATGACGGCTCGCATCAAAGCGGGTAATTGTATCAATGCCATTTTTACCGGCTAATAGGGCTTCCCAATAGGTTTCTACGGTGTTTCCGACAGGGGCTACGACACCAAGCCCTGTCACCACCACTCGTTGCTTTTGCAAATTTGCCATAATGTTCGATTTCACTGGGGAATTTACCTAATTCAGGTTGTCTCCTTCCTAACCTAGGAAGAAGGGGTGGCAGCTTTTTCGTCGATATAATCCACAGCGGCTTGAACCGTAGCAATTTTTTCCGCAGCTTCATCAGGAATTTCAAGATCAAACTCTTCTTCGAGAGCCATCACTAATTCCACTACGTCGAGAGAGTCAGCCCCTAAGTCTTCAGCAAACTTGGATTCTGGCTTAATGGTTTCTTTGTCCTGAATTTCTAGTTGTTCGGCGACAATGCTTTGAACTTTGTTAAAAATTTCCTGATTCATTGTTTTCCTTTTACCAGTTTAGTCCTATTTTATCCTTAGCATTCTATATCTTATCGGAAACTGGGAAGGGAACAAAATTGTCAATTGGGAATTTTCTTAAAAGTGCCATTAACTTATTCCCTTTACCACATACCTAAGAAGTTGTCAATTAGATAACGCTTTTTGATTCTCATCTAGCAATTGATTTAAACTTATAGCAAGGTGACTGCTCAGCGATCTCTTGCCAAAACTAAAAATTTATTGTATTATAAAAGGCTGTGACATTTTTTTTGGTAAAGCCATGAATGCTCAAGATATAATCCGCTCCATTGAACAAGAGCAGATGAAAACCGATCTCCCCGCCATTCATGTGGGTGATTTGATTCGAGTTGGCGTTTTAATTCAAGAAGGCGGCAAAACTCGAACTCAACCCTTTGAAGGAACAGTCATTGCCAAACGTCACAGTGGCGTTAACGAAACCATTACCGTACGACGGGTATTTCAAGGCATTGGCGTAGAACGGGTTTTTCTGTTACACTCCCCTCGCATAAAAGATATTAAAATTATTCGTCGTGGGAAAGTGCGACGGGCGAAATTGTATTATCTGCGCGATCGCGTTGGTAAAGCAACCCGTGTTAAGCAACGCTTTGATCGTTAAATCAGTCATTAGCAATAACGGTAAGTTTAGATCAAAAATGTTAAACTAAAGTTAGGGCTAATGTGCTAAGATACTAATTTCAAGTTGTGCGTCCTTAGTTCAGTTGGTAGAACGCGGGTCTCCAAAACCCGATGGCGGGGGTTCGAGTCCTCCAGGGCGCGCTCATTAGTCTCTCCCCCTGTTATCAGTTGCGAGCGGTATCGGGGGGAAACTTTTTCAAAAATCAAGTCGTCGGAAAGGGGATTTCATTGTGGCAAAAAAGGAGCAGAAAAAAAGCAAGCGCCCCGAGGGAAACGTCAAAGAAGTGAAAGAAGCAGAAGGGAATTTTGACCTTGTCGAGTTCTTGAAAGGAACTAAAGAAGAACTCGGAAAAGTGGTCTGGCCCAGTCGGAAACAACTAATTAGTGAATCAGCAGGGGTCATTCTCATGGTCACCCTTGTTGCCACAATTATTTACCTATTTGACAACCTCTTTATTTGGATTGCAGGACAGGTATTTTGATGAGTTTTGCCACAGATAACGAACAGCAAGAACCGAATTCCGAGCCATCTACTGATCTCAAACCAAGATGGTATGCAATTCAGGTGGCTTCGGGATGTGAAAAACGGGTCAAGGCGAATTTAGAGCAACGGAGTCAAACCCTCGATGTTGCTGATCGCCTCTTGCAAATCGAAATTCCGCAAACCCCCATTGTTAAACTACGCAAAGATGGTTCTAAGCAACAGAGCCAAGAGAAAGTCTTTCCGGGGTATGTGCTAATCCGCATGATCATGGATAGCCAAGTCTGGCAAGTGGTCAAAAATACCCCGAATGTCATCAACTTTGTCGGCGCGGAAAAACAACGTCCCTACGGGCGAGGGCGTGGTCATGTTGAACCCATGCCTTTAAGCCCCTCAGAAGTGGAACGCATTTTCCGACAAAGCGAAGAACAAGAACCGGTTGTTCAAGCAAAAGTTGCAGTCGGTGATAAGATCGTAGTCCTTAGTGGACCGTTCAAAGAGTTTGAGGGAGAAGTGGTAGAAGTGAGTTCCGAAAGAAACAAACTGAAGGCTCTCCTCTCCATATTTGGACGGGAAACCCCAGTGGAATTGGAATTTAATCAGGTTGAAAAACAAGGCTAATCATGGCAAAAAAAGTTGTTGCGCTGATCAAATTGGCGCTACCTGCTGGTAAAGCAAACCCCGCCCCTCCAGTTGGCCCGGCATTAGGTCAACATGGGGTGAATATCATGGCGTTTTGTAAAGAATATAACGCCCAAACTGCCGACCAAGCAGGAATGGTCATTCCCGTTGAAATTTCGGTCTATGAAGATCGCAGTTTCACCTTTACCCTCAAAACGCCACCCGCTGCAGTTCTGTTAAAGAAAGCTGCTGGCATTGAAAAAGGTTCGAGTGAACCGAATAAACAAAAAGTTGGCGCAATTAGCCGTCAACAATTACAAGAAATTGCTGAAACCAAAATGCCAGACCTCAACTGTGACACGATTGAGGCAGCAATGAAAGTGGTTGAGGGAACCGCTCGGAATATGGGCATTACCCTCAAAGATTAAAATCAATAATGTTTATCGGGGAGAAGCCTGCGCTTCGCTATTGACCCAAGGAGAGAAAAATGGCAAAAAAAGTATCGCGACGGATGCGAGAGCTATTAGAAAAAGTAGAGGATCGTCCTTATGATCCCCAAGAGGCTCTCACCTTATTAAAAGAAACAGCAACGGCAAAATTTGAAGAAACTGCGGAAGCTCATATTCGCTTAGGAATTGATCCCAAATACAGTGATCAACAGTTAAGAACAACTGTTTTCTTTCCCAGTGGAACCGGACAATCGATACGAGTCGCTGTTATTACCCGTGGGGAAAAAGTGAACGAAGCCACGAATGCTGGTGCGGATGTTGTCGGTTCAGAAGAGTTAATTCAAGAAATCCAAAATGATCGCATGGATTTTGATGTGGTAATCGCAACCCCTGATATGATGCCACAGGTGGCGAAATTAGGGCGTATTTTGGGACCCAAAGGATTGATGCCCTCACCGAAAGGGGGAACCGTTACCACGGAACTAGAAGCGGCGATTCAAGAATTTAAAGCTGGTAAACAAGAGTTCCGATCTGATCGCACTGGAATCGTTCATGTGATGTTCGGAAAGGCTTCTTTCTCGACTAAGGATCTATTAGTGAATCTCAAAGCCTTACAAGAAACCATTGATCGCAATCGCCCATCAGGCGCGAAAGGCAAGTATTGGCGGAGTATTTATGTCGCTGCCAGTATGGGACCCGCGATCGAAGTTGATATTGCGGCGCTGCGCGATTACAAGTTGCCAGAAGCTGCATAAACATCAAATCAAAATAGTCTAGCAGATGCCAAAGACAGCAGGAGCAGAAAATGCTTAATATCCTGCCGAGGTAGATGTGCCAAAAGTCCCCTCATTGCCTAATTCATTTGGGCGGTTGGGAGGGTGGGTCATCACACCTCGGAGATTATCCGGGGTCTTTTTGATGAGAGGGGAAATTAACCAACATACTAGGAGGTGCAAGCGCGTGTGGGTAGAACACTAGAAGATAAAAAACGGGTGGTCACGGAATTACAAGAACTCTTACAAGAATCACAGCTAACCGTTGTGATTGACTATAAAGGGTTATCCGTCTCTGAAATTGCCGATTTACGCAGTCGCCTGCGTGAGTCTGGCACAACTTGTAAGGTTACGAAAAACACCCTGATGCGTCGAGCCGTTGATGGGGATGAACATTGGCAACCGTTACAAGATTTTCTCAGAGAGTCCTCAGCATTTTTATTTGTTAAGGATGATTTGAGTAATGCGGTTAAAGCCTATCGCGACTTTTCTAAAGCCACCAAGAAAACTGAGTTACGCGGTGGCGTAATGGAAGGTCAACCCTTGAGTAAAGAGCAAGTGGATGCCCTTGGGGATCTTCCCTCCAAAGAAGAACTCATTGCACGCATTGCTCGGGCAATCAATGCCAATACCACCAAAATTGCAACAGGTATCAAGGAAGTTCCCACTTCTCTGGCACGAGCGCTCAAGGAAGTCTCAGAAAAAGAAAACCAAGACGCAGCGTAATTTGTTGCTGATTTATTAACGATTCATTTTATTTAGGAGTCAAAACCAATGTCTGCAAAAACGGATGAAATTCTCGAACAGTTAAAAACGCTCTCCCTCTTAGAAGCCTCGGAACTGGTGAAACAAATTGAAGAGGAATTTGGGGTTGATGCCTCCGCACCTGCAGGGGGTGGCATGATGATGGCGGCTGCGCCTGGGGCCGGTGGCGGTGCTGAAGAAGAAGCCGAAGAACAAACTGAATTTGATGTGGTTCTTGAGGAAGTTCCTTCTGATAAGAAAATTGCCATTCTCAAGATTGTTCGCGGTATCACGGGCTTAGGCTTGAAAGAAGCAAAAGGCTTAGTGGAGGAAACCCCGAAAGCTCTCAAAGAGGGCATTGCAAAAGACGAAGCCGAAGATATTAAAAAACAATTGGAAGAGGCGGGTGCAAAAGTTACGGTTAAGTAGCTGCTCCTGTCTCATTTAAGGTTTAGAGTAAGGTGGGTATTTTGCCCACCCTACTTTTTTTTAAACCTTA
>JBKHER010000039.1:0-12359 GCA_046540715.1 Halothece sp. | reverse complement strand
AAGGCGGCGTTAGATGCTAAATACTCCTCTTCTATGAAGAAAAAGGAATGTTAAGGGGCTGATTGACTGAGAAAAGTTAAAGAAAAAAAGCGCCAATCTAATCCCAAAAGTAGCCGTTTTGTACTCTATTGTTTTAATATACTAATAAGGGCTGTATAGAAACTGTATGTTGTATAGCTAGTAGGAGGTAAGTATGGTAACAACGAAAAATAAAACTGAAACTAAAAAAGTTACAGTTAATTTGCCAACTGAGACAATTGAACGTATCCGCGAGATTGCAGATAAGCACGGCTTAACAATGACTGAAGCAATTCGCAGAGCAATTATTACTGAATCATACCTAGAGAAGCAAATAGCTGAAGGCAATAAGATTTTACTGGAAAAACCCGATCAAACTTATACTGAATTAGTTTTTAGATAGTTGATATGGTTGATCAAACATCGTCATCATCTGAGGATTCTGAAACCAAGGAGGAAGAATCTGATTGTGATCTTCAAGACATTGATGATTTAGGAGGGGAACTTAAAACCAAATCAACCAAGTTTGACGAAAGTTTTATTAAACAAAGATCAAGAGATAAAATTGCAGAATCTCAAGAGTCAACAAGAAGTAATCTTGCCATCACTGTGATGATTATTTATGGCTTAACATTACTCCTTTCTTTTATTGTTATTGGTTATGGGCTTGATAAAGACCAAAGGAAAGAAGTGTTGACGTTGATTCTTACTTCTCAATCAACAATTATCGGTGGGGCGGTAGGCTTTTATTTTGGAAACCGATCAAGTAATTGAGCCAAATTTTTTTCAGTTAGCTTAAGAGGTTAAGGTAAGTTGTGATCCTTCCATGGTTTTAGTAACTTCGATTCGGTGTTGGAAGGCTTCTTTAAATTGAGGCATGTGAGTTACTGCTAGAATACAAGAAAAATCAGGCGCGATCGCGTTAATGGCAGCAATTAATCGTTCACAGCCTTCGCTATCTTGGGTTCCAAATCCTTCATCTATAATCAGTAATTGTAGTGCAGTTCCGGCACGTTGGGCTAATAATTTCGCTAAAGCTAACCGAATGGCAAAATTAATCCGAAATCCCTCACCGCCAGAATAAGTTTCATAAGCCCTTGTGCCTTGGGTATCAGCAATAATAATATCAAGGGTATCAATCAATTTAGTTTGCTTTTTAGAACGCCCTTTACTGGCTTTCTGGGTTAAAAACTGCACATGAAGTTGATTCCCAGTGAGACGGCTTAAAATATGATTCGTTTGCGCTTCTAGCTGGGGTAAAATGTTTTCAATCATTAGGGTTTGAATGCCATTTTTTCCGAAGGCTTGAGACAATTCATTGTAAATTGTATGTTTACGCTTGAGAGTTTGTAACTGTTCTTGTGAAGCCTCATATTTGCTTTTTAAGTCTTGGAGATAGCTAAGTTTTTCTTCCAGTTTGCCTTTTTGAGAGAGATAGGAATCAAGTTGTTGGCGTTGTTGTTGCGTTTTAGTTTCTAGCTGTTTAATCTGATCGCGAACATCGCTAATATTTGCCATTTCTTGGCGTAATTTTTCTTTCTGTTGCTGACAGTCTTGTTTTTCTTTTTCCCGAGTTTGTAACCGTTGTTGGGTTTCGTTTAATTCTTTTTCCCGTTGAGGATAATCAGCTTTTGCCCGTTGCAATTCTTGATATTGGAGTTGAGTATTTTGGGAGCTTCTTAGGGAGTTGAGTATTTCATTGTGGCGCGATCGCGCATAACCTAACTTCTCAATTTCTGCATCAATTTGGTTTAAAATTTCAGTTAATTCCGCTTCTTTTTTAGCAATTTCTTGGTTTTTAGCCTCAAGATCACTTTCTAAATTAGGCTTTCGTTTCGCAATTTTGGCTAACTCTTTTTTTGCCTCTTCTAACTGTTCCCCTTTCCGTTCAGCATACCGTAAGCGTTCCACTTCCCCTCTCGCCACTGCATGACTTTTTTCATCATAATTGATCTCACTCAGTCGCTGTTCTATAGTTTGTAATTCCCCTTGCCATTGTTGAGCATAATTTTGATTATCTAAACTCTCTTGAATGGCTTTAATCTCTTGATTTAAGCGCGAGATTTCTTCATGAGTATCACAAGTGCTATCTAATTGTGACTCTAACTGCGCTTGTCGTGCCACCAACTGATCATGAATTGCTAATTCTTGGGTAATTTCTTCGTACTCTTGATGATATTTTTCTAACGCTCGTTGAGATTTTGCTAAATCTTCCCAAATGCTATCCTTTTCTATCGTAATGGACTGATGTTCGCGATGGAGTTTATCCGTAACATGCTGTTTATGATCGTCATCTAAAGGCGTTTCACATAACGGACAAACTGCTTCCTCATTTTTGAGGAGTTCTAATTTTTTAACTAACTCATCTAGCTGTTTTTGATACGTTTTTTCACTTTGTTGTAATCTTTCTTGAACTGCTTGTTGCTGTTGTTTTTTCTCTTGAATCCGTTGAGAGTAATTTTGTTTTTTCTCTAATTCTACTAATTTCTCCTCAATCTCGCCATACTCTTGTTTCATCGCAGGAACTTGAGATAACTTCTCTCTTAATTCCTCTCGGTTCGCTTCTAATTGTTCTAAGCGAACTTGTTTGCGAGACGCTTCCCGTTCAATTTCTAATTGCAAAGTTTGACGACGCTGCATGAGAGGAGACACTTCTTCTTGTAATTGATCAAATTCCTGAAGTCGTTTCCGCGCCGCTTGTAGTTGACTTAGCGCCTCATTAATTTCCTCTTCTTTTTGCAGCGTTTTCTGATAAGATTGCTCTTGAGTAGCTACATTTTCTAATTCCGTTTCTAAGCGTTGAACATCTAACCTTAATTGATTAATAATCCCTTGCTGATCTTCTTTAAGTTGTTGACGCTGTTGTTGTAAATCTTGATAAGTTTGGAACTTTTGGGAAAGACTCGCTTCTTCTTCTTGCAGTTGTAAATAAGTTTGATAGTCTTGATTAATGCTTTCTTCTTTATTTAAAAGCTGACTCAACTGAGAAAGGGTTTGTTGGAGTTGCGTTTGCTTTTCTTGGAGATCTGCACAATCTTTAGCAAGATTATTCTCTTGTTGTTGATACCAGTCGAGTTGTTCTTGTTTGCTTTGTCGTTGTGAGTCTAACGTTTTGAGATGTTGAAGTTGAGATTGATCAGATTCTTGGGTTTTCTGTAGCTGCTGATACGCTTGATTAATTTTTTCTAATTCCGTTTGAGTCGTTTTCTCTTCTGCAATTTTTTCTTCAGTTAGGGCTAAATTTTGTTCTAATTGTTCCGCTTTTCCTTTAAATGTTTTTGCCGTATCTCTTGCTTGTTCTGATAAAGTTTCATATTGATCTAATTTGAGTAATTCCGCTAACACTTTTTTCCGTTCACTGGGAGAACGCATCATAAATTCATCAGCGCGTCCTTGACGTAAATAAGCAGAATTAATAAAGGTATCGTAGTCTAATTTTAATAAATCATTAATTTTAGTTTGAGTCGCTTTTACCCCTTTCGCCGTTAAGGAATAAAACTGACCATTTTCTTGTTGGACTTGTAATTCTAAACCTGCACTTTGTCCCCGTCGCCGTTTTCTTAAAACCCGATAGGTTTCACCACTACATTGGAAGCGAAAATCCACTTGTACTTCTTTGGCATTCGTATTAATTACATCTTCATCGGAAGCGGTGCGAGTTTTTCCCCATAACACCCAAGTAATGGCTTCTAAAAGGGAGGATTTTCCAGCCCCATTTGCGCCGCAAATACAAGCAGTATGAAGCCCGGTAAAGTCAAGAGTAGCTTGTTGATAACTGAGGAAATTGGAGAGAATTAACTGTTGTGGAATCATATTATTTGTTATTCGTTATTTGTTATTTGTTATTTGATTACTACTTATCAAAAAATAGCAAAGTGATCTGGTTTTTAATTATTTACAGGCAGCTGTTTGAATTAAATCATTTTCCGAATTGAATAACTTATTTAGTTTCGGTAACTGATCCGCCCGTTGGCAAATCTGCGCTTCGATAAAAAGCCCGATCGCGTGACCCATTAAGGAATGAAACTCTGTGTTCGATCGCGTTGCTGGAAAATCTAAGGAAACGGTAGAAGTTGTTGACTGATCAGAATCAGTAATACAAAAATGATTAGCCCCTGCTAACAACAACAAATAAGTATCCCCTCGTCCTCCTGTTACGGCTTCTTGAAAGGTTCGGGAAATGGGCGTTGTTGCTGCCTCCCATTCTACGCCATAACGATGACCACTATTCTTGATCACTCCATCAGCGCTACCACCCAATAATAGTAAGGGGAGGGAATCTGGTAAAGGCAAAATCGTTCCTGCTTCGTACCCCAAATTATCTCCAACGGCGGTATGGGCAGCATAAGAAAAAGCGCCCGCTAGCTGTGGAAAAAAGTCTCGACTCGCACTTTCAATGGCAACTCGCCCCCCAGCAGAATGCCCTCCTAAAACCACTTTTTCTAAGTCTAATAATCCTGCTAATAAGCCTTCTTTTTGCAAGGTTTCTAACTTGTTTAAAATCGAAGGTAATGCCGAAGCAGTGGCAGCAGTCCCATATTTTTCGGGTGACCAAATGCTAATATCTACCCCTGGGGTTAAACTCATTATACCGGGTAGATTTTCTGCTACCCAAGCAAAGGTGACGACAACCATTCCTCTTCTTGCTAAGTCAATCGCTAACCATTGGTAGGCTTCAGGGCTACAATTGAACCCGTTAAACCAAATAACCACTGGAAAGGGAGCTTTTTCAGCATTCGGGGGAACCATACCTAGGGATTCCTCGGAATCTTGGCTCGGATAATAAATTTTGAGATGAATGGTATCGTAGGGAGCTTGAGCCGTTTCGACTTTCGTGGCTTGGAAAAAAGCGTGAACAGTGGGATAATTATTACTCATAATGCGGTTTTTTTATTGTCATACCAATCCTAAATCAGTTGTACCCCCCTTCAATTCCCCCCTTAATAAGGCAGGTGAGGGGAGATCTCAAGTTAAGCTACTTTTTACAAATGAGATCATATTGCTATATTCTCCTTTAAACATTTTCTCCTGCATTCGTTTTATTTTCTAACCATTGACGAAATTTCTTTAATAACGCATTTTCTCCCATTTCCTGACGCTGGTTGAGAAACTGTAAAATCTCTGACCGACTTAATACTGATAAAACTTTCGATTTTTCCTGTTGTTGATAAACCTCATTTTGTAAAATATAAATTAATAAGTTTTGACCATCAAACCGCCATACTTCGGTTATTCCTAGTTTGGCATAAATATCGAGGCGATTGAGAGAACTGTTAGTAATATCAACTTCAATGGCTAAATCTGGCGGTGGGTCATGGTTTAAATCTAAGGTTAGCTTTCCTCGCATGGTGGCTTCACGGCTAATGTAATAACATTCATCGGGTTCAATTCCCCGTTGTAAATCTTTCCGCATTAGGGTAACAGATCCCCAACTATAAATTTCTAACCCTAAAACCTCTGTAGCGGTTTCAACAATGCGTCCAAGAAATCGTTTGTTGATTTCATGTTCGGGTAAAGGGGTCATAATTTCAAGGATTTCTCGATCATAAGTTAGCCGTTTTCTAGAGGTTTTTGAGAGATCTTGTAATAAGGCTTGATAGGTTTCCCATCGAATTCCCTGTAAAATGAGATTGGTTTCTGTTGGGGAGAACGTTGTTGATGTTGCCATTTTTTGACTGAATTATATTTAATTATTTTGAGATTTTTTCTGTTGCATCCGTCGCTGTTGCACTTGATTTTTGAGGATTTTGAGACGATAGGGATCAATATCTTTACGCCAGTGGAGTTTATGATTTTTGAGTTCTGCCCCATGCTCTTCTAGACATTTTAACCAACCGCGGCGATCGCGAATCGCTTTAAAATCATCTAATAATCCCCAATCTCTCTCTTGTTTCGTTAACTTGGCAAATTTCTCATAAAGGGGATACTCTGAACTGACTAATTTATCTTTCTCATGTAACAGAGGCGGATTATTTTGATTGTATTCAGTGTAATGAACGTTTAAGTCTCCTAAATTGATCTCCATTTTGGCTTTCAAAGGAGGATGGGGATCGCTGTCAAATTCGGGGTAAGATAAGTAAGCAATTTTGGGTTTGTTCATATAAAACTGAATCACTGTGACGTTTTCTAAGCGTCCGATGGTACGACTGGCGCAAGCCTCATACAGTCTTAATAAGGGGTCTAATTCTTCTAAACTACTAATATGAACAAGGAGACTTTTGCTAAGTTTTAAGCCAATTTTACTATCTCGACATAATTGTGCAATGACTTCTTGATCGCTTAAACTAAAGAGCATGGCTTCGGCTTCGGCGCAGGCGTGCTTAAATGAGCCAAACAGCCCTTTGATATCTTGGCGCACTGTGGAAGAAAAGTCTTTTAGTTTGGGACGATGGGTGAGTAAAGCCGTGGCTAAGTATAATTTGAGTTCTTCACTGCGTTGTTGCGCGATCGCGTTCCAGTCTTCTTGATTGGTTGCTTGTAAAATCACCTTAAACGCCCGTCGTAATCCCCCTAATTCCGCTTTAATTTGGGGTTCTTCAGGGAGTTCTCCTTTTGCAGGTAACCGTCCCCGTTCGGTCAAAAAATCCATGAGAGGGGTTAATAAGGTTTGATAATCTTCAAAGCGTCGAACTCGTTTTTGTAAGCGTGGGGTTTTAGCATGAGAACGAAAGCGACTGGCGCGAAAAGTTTCAGCTTGTGTCCCATCGCGGAAGACTAAATAAATTCCTAAGCCAATGGGAACAGAATCAACGGCTAAGACTTGATCAATATAGGTTTTGAGTTCTTCTTGTTCGTAGTATTTTTGAAAGGTATTGCGCCGCGTAATTACCCCATCCCCATAAGCGACTTGTCTATTGCTAGAATCGTTAATCAGGACTTGCGCTGAAACAATTAAAACCCGACGGGTAAGTTGCCATGCGTTAATGAGGGCGTTTTGTCTTTCTTCGGTATCTTCAATAACGTTGATGACATACCCTAAATTCACAATGTCGGCTTCTATCAGGGGCGTTTCAGGGGAGTAATAGGGATCCCAGCCGTGACTCTCATAACCTTGTTCTCTAATGCGTTCAATGTCTCCCCCGTAGCCACAACCGTAATCAAAAAAGGTAGTTCCTTCGGTAAATAAGTCTGCTTCTAAAGCCACTCGCACGGGACGAGAGAGTTGATGGCGAACAATAGCGGCTTTGTGGCGTTCAATTTTGGGCTTTTTTTGGTGGGGGGTTTGGTGAGAAATGACTTGATGTCCTTGAATTTCTACGGCGCGATCGCGCAATTTTTGTTCCCACTCCTGCAGTGTCCCAATATAACGAGATTGAGTTAATAAGCCGAGGGCTTTTTCTTGTTGGGTGAGTTGGACAAAGGTTTGATAATGGGGATAATCTGGGGTGACAAACGTTTCTTTGCGATGGAGAATTGGCGGGTTGGTTGAGTCGTGATAGCTGCGATAACTCACCTCAAAGGTGACTAAGTCCACTTGTAAGCTGGCTTGTAGAGGAGGATGGGCGGCGCGATCGAACTCAGGATAAAATAAGTAAGAAATCTTTGGTTCACTGAAACTATACTTAATTAAAGTTGCCTCAGCAATGTCTTTTTCTACCACTGAACGTGCTTTCTGTTCATAGGTTTGTAATGATTCACAAAGGCTCGATAAAGCACTGAGATGGACATAAAAGGCATTGGGAAGCTGTTTTCCCACGGGGCTTTTCTGAGATAACCTCACTACCTCGCTTACCCAAGTTTCGAGATCCAATTGCGTCATGTTTCGCTACTACACTGAATCGTTGCTACTGAGGGTAACATGATCTCATGGCTTCATTCTAAATCAACTACATAGGTTGTCCCAAAAACGGTAACGCGATCGCCGCTAACTAATTTACGACCGCGGCGGGTTTCAATTTCACCATTAACGAATACTTCTTCATCCCAGATCATCATCTTCGCTTCTCCTCCTGTTTGGGCAATACCTTGAAATTTTAAGAATTGATCAAGTTTAATCGTTTGACTCATCAATTATAAAGGGGATAATTAATACTTAAATTAACGAATAGTCTCTGCATCTCCTAGAGGGGAAAAGCGAATTTCAATCCGTCTGCGAGTCGAGTTAGGGTCACGATCAACGGGTGCAAACTGATCTGAGTTGGGAAGAAATAGTTGGGCGGCCGAATAAGCCCGAAACTGTAAATCTTCTAATCGCCCTTGATCTTGAATTGCTTGTAATTCTTTAACCACAGCCAGCGATCGCATTAATCCTAAATCCGCATTAGAACTCGGTTGCAAGGCTTCCATGGCTAAATTTCCTCTAGCGACCTTCTCTAAATTATCATCAAGATTACTATTGCCGCCACCGAGAATTTGCCCATCTGTATGACCAACAATTTCCACGGTATAGGCTTGGTTTCCTGCAGTAATCTCTTCAATTTTAGTCGCTAATTCTTCCTGAATATACGTTTCTAATGCAGATGGTAAAACCGCACTTCCAGAAGGAAATCTAAACTCTCCCGAATCTTGAATAATTAATACAGGTGGAGTCGTTTGTAGTTCTAACTCTTGTTTGAGTTGTTCATTCTCTTGCGTTACTAAAATCATCCGAATGAGGGTAATAAATAATAGCAAGCTAAGAATCATAAACCCATTGGACATTAAATCAGTAAAAGATGTCCAAATATTCGTTTCGTCTAAGGTTTCATCGTGATAACGTCTGCGTTTAATCATATTAATAATCACTCATCAGCAGTGAAACGATAAAGCAATTCCCGATCCTGAAAAGATTTAACATTAATTGTTAAGGGGGAGAGTAAATTATGATTTAATAAACGTTCTCCGAGGCGAATCGCATCTTCGCGACTAATTTGAAGATATTGTTGTAGCCAGTTCACTGCTTCTCGTCCTGAAAAACATTTCCGAAATGTTCTAAAGCCTCGACGTCGGTTTGTTCGTTTTACACCCTCTTTACTACGCATTTTAAAGACTAACTGATTGAGATCAATGGTGGAAATAAAATCAGTGAAGTATTGATTATTTTCAGAAGATAGGGGAGTCACTTCAGAATTTTCGTACCACAGGGTCAGGCGATCTTTTTCTTCTACTAAGAGAATATAAACCTGTTCTTGATATTCGCTAAAGCGTTGACGGCTATACGCGATCGCGCGGTTTTTTTGACTCAGGGAAAAAATCTCACCGCGAACAAAAAATTTCCCATAATAAGCAATCCCAGGAATCACTTCTACCTTTCCAGTCTGGTCTTTTCGCGCCACCTGACAATACTGAACTTGATTTGCACTCAGCAATAACATTTTCTAAGCCACTGTAACTATATATAAAGAAAGGAAAAGTAGAATGACAACAAGCCACGCAATTTTTAATTCTGGCTTAATTATCTATTTTTTAGCTATGAGAATCAAGAGACACTTAAAAATTTCTTATAGAAACCCCAAATAATTCTAACTATTTTGACGAGACGATTTTCATAATGATCCTGCATACTAGAATAAGTTAATCCTCAAAGGAGAGCTTCCTATGTCCTCTTGGTTAGAATTTGCCTTAGTAACAATGTTCAACCTCAGCATTTGTATATTATTACCCCGTTTAGTCACCCAAAATTGGGGGAAACTGATGCAACGAATGATGATCAATACCAATAAATCCGTTTCTTCTCAGTCCTCCCATTTTTCCACCTCAGCCGAGGCAGTTGTCGAAAAGATAAATCGTTAACAGAGGTGGTTGGTTTGTTGGCAACTCGCCACCAACAACCTCTAAAAAAGCAAAAGCTATTCTGCTTCTACTGCAGCCCGGGCTGCCGCTGCTTCATCAGGATGGATATTTAAGCGGGTCAGATTGAAACGCCCTCGATTATCAATTTCGCGAACTTTAACCACGACTTCATCGCCAACAGCGACTTCATCTTCAACTTTGCCCACGCGATGTTCTGCCAATTGAGAAATATGAATCATGCCTTCTTTACCGGGCATTAATTCCACAAACGCGCCGATGGCAATAATGCGAGTGACGCGACCGACACAAACATCCCCTTCACTAATTTTACGAGTTAAGCCTTTCACCTGATTAAGGGCCGCGATCGCGCTGTCTCGATCCCCAGCAGAGATGGTCATCGCGCCATTTTCTTCAATATCAACCTTCGCACCGGTTTGTTCAGTGATATTTTTAATGGTTTTGCCACCGGGGCCAATCACCAACCCAATCATATCGGGATCAATTTTGTAATTAATCAGATGCGGCGCAAACGGAGATAACTCGGGTCTTGGTTTCTCAATGGTAGCAAGCATTTTTTCCAAGATATGTTGTCGCGCCGGTCTGGCTTGTTCAATGGCTTGACGTACCACATCGAGGCTTAAGCCCGTAATTTTCATATCCATTTGCAGGGCGGTAATGCCGCTATCAGTACCAGCCACCTTAAAGTCCATATCTCCTAGGAAGTCCTCAAGAGCTTGAATATCAGTTAAAACGCGGACTTCGTCCCCTTCTTTAATTAAGCCCATGGCCGCCCCACTAACCGGCTTGGTTAAAGGCACACCCGCATCCATCAAAGCAAGGGTCGAACCACAAACTGATCCCATAGAGGTAGAACCATCAGAAGATAGCACTTCCGACACCACCCGTAGCACATAGGGGAAATCTTCTTGTGAGGGTAAAACGGGAAGAATCGCTCGTTCGGCTAAAGCCCCATGACCAATTTCTCGTCGTCCGGGGGACCGCAGAGGCTTCGTTTCGCCCACTGAGTACGGGGGGAAATTATAGTGGTGCAGATAACGCTTCTCATCATTGGGATGGAGTTCATCGGCTAAATCTTGGGCATCGCCAGGGGTTCCTAATGTGGCTAAAGACAGAACTTGGGTTAAACCGCGACGGAATAAACCGCTACCATGGACTCGTTTCGGAATCACATCCACATCACAACTAATCGGGCGTACTTCGTCCAGTTTTCGCCCATCAACGCGGATATTCTCTTCAATGACTTGATTCCGCATCAGCGTGCGAGTAACTTCTTTAAAGATTTTGCCAATGGCTTTCGGGTCTTCTTCTACCGTGACACGCAAGGGATCATCTTCAGGGCGTTGCGCGATCGCGTTTTCAATTTCATTGGCTTTAATTTCCTCTAACTGTTCATCCCGTCCTTTCTTATCAAGATTAAACTGTTGCAGAACTTTTTGAATCGGTTCTGTCGCTTGTGCTTTAATAAATTCTTCCAATTCAGGATGACTCTCTGGGGGTTCTTCTGTCGCCAAGGTAATCCCTTGATCTTTCATCAACTGCTGTTGGGCTTCAATTAAATCGCGAACCGCCTCATAACCAAACTCAATCGCTTCAATGACATCTTGTTCTGGTAACTGGTTTGCCCCAGCTTCCACCATGACCACTCCTTCAGGAGTTCCAGCCACGACTAAATCCAAATCCCCATTATTAATTTCGTCATAAGTGGGATTAATGATAAAATCATCGCCAACTAATCCCACACGCACCGCAGCCATGGGGCCTTGGAAGGGAATTTGGGCGCAAATTACCGCAATGGAAGCCCCTGTTACTGCTAAAACATCTGGGGGAACCAACTCATCCATAGATAACGTGGTTGCCACCACTTGAATATCATCCCGAATCCACTGCGGAAATAGGGGACGTAGGGGACGATCAATTAAACGACTGATTAAGGTTACCTTTTCTGGTGGACGACCTTCGCGGCGTAAAAATCCCCCTGGAATGCGACCGGCCGCGTAGAGTCTTTCCTCATAATCTACCATTAACGGTAAAAAATCAATTCCTTCTCGTCCCGTGCTACGAGTGGCGGTGACTAGCACGGAAGTATCGCCACATTCAATCAAGACAGAACCATCTGCTTGGGGCGCAAAGCGTCCAACTTTGAGCCGAATATCCCTGCCATCAAAGGATATTGACTGTTCAAATTCCATCATTATTGTCTCTTTTCCTTATGTTACTATGCTCTTTACTTTCTCTGTGGCAATGCTAGCACTAAAGAATTAACAATTGATACCTTAGTAATTACTCTTGTTCAGCGCGATCAGGAATGAGCCTTTGCCTATGCTAAAATTAGTATAGCAGGGGTTTCAGCTTAAACTAAGCCGAGTTAAGCAAGTATGGCAAACATCAAAATGGATTCAGTCATTGTTTTTGAAGTAAATCAAGAGGAAGACGGTGGGTTGGTTGCCGAGTGCTTGACTGAGGATATTTTTACCCAAGGAGATAGTTGGGAAGAATTACGAATCAATGTTAGTGAAGCCGTTAAAGGTTATTATTTTGATCAGGCTTATTGTCCAACAGTCAAGCTACATCTTGTCAAAGAAGAAACCCTAGTCATTCAATAATGTAGT
>JBKHER010000038.1:0-12382 GCA_046540715.1 Halothece sp. | reverse complement strand
TCGGCATTATCAGGAGTACGGGGAAAGGGAATCACATCACGGATATTTTGCATTCCAGTCATAAATTGAATTAAGCGTTCAAAGCCTAAACCAAACCCAGAATGAGGAACAGTTCCATAGCGTCTTAAATCAAGATACCACCATAATTGTTCTGGTTCCATTCCAGCTTCTTTGATCCGTTTTTCTAAAATGTCTAACCGTTCTTCTCGTTGGGAACCGCCGATAATTTCGCCAATTTTTGGGGCTAAAACATCCATTGCGCCGACGGTTTTTTCATCATCATTGAGACGCATATAAAAGGCTTTAATATCACTGGGATAATCGGTGAGAATGACAGGTTTCTGGAAGTATTCTTCGCATAAATAGCGTTCGTGTTCGGATTGTAAATCAATGCCCCATTCCACTGGATATTCAAATTTTTTATCGGCTTTTTCTAAGATCGCGATCGCGCTACTATAGCTTAACCGTTCAAAGTCTTGATTAATAATATTATCTGCTGTCGCTAACACCGAATCATCAATCCGTTTATTAAAAAATTCCATATCTTCGGGACACTGATCTAAAACCGTTTTAAAGATATGTTTTAAAAAGGCTTCTGCCCAATCCATATCCCCTATTAAGTCACAAAATGCCATTTCTGGTTCAATCATCCAAAACTCGGCTAAATGGCGCGAGGTGTTAGAATTTTCCGCACGGAAGGTGGGGCCAAAGGTATAAACGCGATCAAAGGTTAACGCCATGGCTTCCGCTTCTAATTGTCCACTCACGGTAAGATAAGCTGGTCGTCCAAAAAAGTCTTGGGAGTAGTCTATCTCTCCATTGTCTTTGGGAATATTGTTGAAATCAAAACTGGTAACATTAAATAATTCTCCCGCCCCTTCACAGTCATTCGTGGTAATAATGGGCGTATGCACCCAGAGAAAGCCATGTTGCTGGAAAAACTGATGGACAGCACTAGCACAAGCATTTCGGACTCGCATCACTGCGCCGAGGGTATTGGTACGGGTGCGAATATGTCCAATGGTGCGGAGAAATTCAAAGGAATGACGCTTTTTCTGTAAGGGATAGGTTTCGGGATCCGCTTCTCCGTAAATGGTAACGGATTGGGCTTGCAGTTCGATATTTTGTCCTTTCCCAGGGGACTCTGCTAGGATGCCTGTAACTTCTACTGAAGCGCCAGTATTGATTTTGTCCAGTTTTTCTTCGTAATTATCGAGAGTGGGTTCTAAAATAACTTGTAGATTTGCTAAAGAAGACCCATCATTGACTTCCATAAAGGCGAACTTTTTGGACTCTCGCTTGGTGCGTACCCAACCTTGAATCGTCACTTGTTGGTCAGGTTGTCCATGGCGGAGTAAGTTGATAATACGGCTTTTTGACATAAATTTCTCTTTAATCAAATGACAATTATTATTGCTGGCGATCGCAGTGGGGTCGGTAAAACAACGATTACCCTCGCTCTCCTTTCTTTTTTAGCTCGTCACTCGGCAAAAGTCCAGTCTTTTAAGGTGGGACCCGATTATATTGATCCCATGTTCCACACCCAGGTGACGGGGCGATCTTGTCGCAATTTAGACCCCATTTTAACGTCTCCAGACTATGTGAAACATTCTTTTGGCTATCACAGTCAAGGAGCTAAGTATTCTGTAATTGAGGGCGTGATGGGGTTATTTGATGGCGTAAGTTTACAGAATCAGAGAAATTATGCTTCTACCGCCCATATTGCGAAGATTTTAGACGTTCCTGTAGTCTTAGTGTTAGATTGTTCTCGCTTATCGGGTTCTGTGGGCGCGATCGCGCAAGGTTATGCTAACTTTGATCCTGACGTGAATATTGCTGGGCTAGTCTTAAATCGGGTGGGAAGTGACCGTCATTTACAGTTATTGGAAACCGCTTTAGAACCGCTTAATTTGCCCATATTAGGGGTGTTTCGTCGTCAAGATAACATTAAACTGCGCGATCGGCATTTAGGGTTAGTTCCCACCGAAGAGGTAGCATCTTTCCCCAAAATTCAGGAAGAACTTGCTACCATTGCTCAAGAAAGTTTTAACTGGGAACAATTATTGCCCTTGCTGGATGCACCACAAACCTCCGTCTCGCCACTTTGGGAGAATATTCCCCGTCAGTCTTCATTTCGGGTGGGAATTGCGCGCGATCGCGCCTTTAACTTCTACTACCAAGACAACCTTGATCTCCTCGAACAGTTAGGAGGCGAACTGATTCCTTATAGCCCCCTCGATGATACAGCATTACCCTCCAATCTCGATTTACTCTATCTACCTGGAGGCTTTCCTGAAGTGTTTGCTCAAGAATTAGCACAAAATAAAGCAATTGTCAAGGAAATTAAAACGGCGATTCAGGGCGGACTAACCACTTACGCCGAATGTGGAGGCTTGATGTATCTCTGTCAAAGCATTACCGACTTTGAGGGGAAAACATGGGAAATGTTAGGGCTATTACCCGCCCATGTCATGATGGGAAAACGACTAACCCTCGGTTATCGTAAAGCAACCCCCTTAGCCGCTAATCCCATTTTGGAACAAAATCAAACCATTTGGGGACATGAATTTCACCGTTCCCAACTGCAAGAAAATTCTTCTTCTCCCCTATATCAGTTGTGTGATTTGCATCAGAACAAAACGCCAGACGGATGGAAAATGAAATCAATTTATGCCTCTTATTTGCATCTTCACTGGGGAGAATTTCCTAATTTCCCCCTAGGGTTGATCAAACTTAACGGATAAAAGTGAACAATAGAAAATAAACGTAGGAGTGAGTGTCAATCTAATCCCATGCAAAACCCAGAAATCGAGACAGAGATTAAAAAACCAACATCTTCTCCCCTAGAATTCCGTCATCAATTTGAAGGCAAAATGACCCTGTTAAGTGATGCAGAAACCGTCCAAGAATATCTTGATTCCCATCAGGGATGGTTTGTCCGTTGTGCGTCTCCGATGACAGTTGAACCCATTGGGGAAAATAGTTATGCTTTAACCATTGGTCGCTTTGGGGCATTAGGTTTTGAACTAGAACCGAAACTCGGCGTAGAATTACTGCCAAAAAACAATGGAATTTATCGCATGGAGACAGTTCCCATTGAACGCAATGATGCTCACTTATACGAAGTCGATTATCAAGCCGAATTACAACTTGCAGAAAATCCAGAACCAGCTGAACCCCAAAATGGCGAGACCATTACCACAGTAGAATGGACACTAGATTTAGGGGTGGCGATTTATTTTCCTCAGTTTGTGTATCGCTTTCCGAAACCTGTCATACGGCGAACAGGGAATCGCGTGTTAGCGCAAATTGTCCGCCAAGTGTCTCGTCGTCTTACCTACAAAGTCCAACAAGATTTCCATCAAACCTATAACTTACCGTTTCCAAACTGAAAGGTTCTTGTAACGATTTCAACTTATCTTTAGCGAATTCTCTAAACCTCCTTACCTGTAAGGATTTTACTCTGTATATATGAGTCAGCCCGTATATTATCATTACGATGATTTTCCTCCAACTAATATAGATTGGTCTCAACTTATTCCTTATATTGGAAAGGCAAACGCTGCTCTTGCAAGATATGACGGAACTTTAGAAGCAATTCCCAATGCTAATCTTCTATTAAGTCCGTTAACTACACAGGAAGCTGTTTTGTCATCTCGTATTGAAGGGACTCAAGCAACTATGGGCGAAGTTCTTGAATATGAAGCAGAGAAGGAGTCAAAAAATATTTCTGCTGAAAAGAAAAATGATATTAATGAAGTGCTAAACTATCGTCAGGCGATGAGAGTTGCGACCGAGTTGTTACAGGAGCTTCCACTATGCCAGCGTGTCATAAAACAAACCCACCATGTTCTATTGGAAGGAGTCAGAGGTTACGGTCAATCTCCAGGAAAATATCGACAAATACAAAATTGGATTGGATCACCTGGATGCTCAATTAATGAAGCTCGTTACGTCCCAATTTCAGTTGATCGATTACAGGAAGGATTAGATAAATGGGAACAGTTTATTCATGCTGATGCACCTGATCGATTAGTTCAGTTAGCTCTGATACACGCTGAGTTTGAGGCGTTGCACCCTTTCCTTGATGGTAATGGTAGATTAGGTAGGATGTGTGTACCACTTTTTATGTATCAAGCTGGTTTAATAAAAAGTCCAACCTTTTATATTAGTGCTTTCTTTGAAACTAATCGTGATGAGTATTACGAGAGACTGCTTGCTATTTCTAGAGATAAAGACTGGACAAGTTGGTGTGCTTTCTTTCTAGAGGCAGTAAAAGTACAAGCCCAAGAGAATCAAATAAAAGCCAAGGAAATTTTGAAACTCTATGAAACAAAAAAGAGTGAAATTGTTAATTTGACTCGATCTCAATATGCAATTTATACATTAGATTTTATATTTTCTCGTCCTATATTTAAATCTTCAGATTTCATTAACTGTAATGAAATTCCTGTTGCAACGGCAAAACGAATTTTGTCAGTCCTCAAAGATAACGAAATACTAATCCTCTTACGGGAAGGGAGTGGACGGCGTCCTGCTGTTTATGCTTTTTCAGAGTTACTTGAGGTCTCTGAGGGTCGCAATGTATTTTGAAGATTACCCATGAGCTACAAAATGTTTTGTAGCTCATAAATCATCTTATTTGAGCTACAAACTAAATTTTGGGTTCTATCTGTTTTTGTCTCTTATGTCATCATTGATAAAGTTCCCCTAATCGCATTCAATATAAGAGTTGCCCATCGGGAGATCACTGATAGGATAATCAATACCATGACCAAAAACTCTTCTTCCCAACAAACTCATATTAACCAAGCCCGAGCCAGTTTGAGCCAAGCCTTATCTTGGTATGGGAATCTGCGTCGTCATGGTAAAGTGACTCCTAATGGCGAACTCCAAGCAGCCGTTAAACAAGACTTACAAACCCTAAAAGCGGCTTACGATAAGCTTGATGAAACAGTCATTCGCATTGCGACATTTGGCTTAGTCAGTCGGGGGAAATCGGCTGTCATTAATGCCTTAGTGGGAAAAAAAGTAATGACCACAGGGCCCGTTAACGGTGTAACCCGATGGCCCCAAACTATTCGTTGGAGTCCTCCTAGTGGCAAGGTACAAATTGAATTAATTGATACCCCTGGCTTGGATGAGGTAGAAGGGGAAGAACGGGCGCAAATGGCACAAACGATCGCGCAACAAGCAGATTTAATTCTGTTTGTCGTGGCTGGAGATATTACCCGCACTGAGTATCAAGCCCTCTGTGAACTGAGACAAGTGAAAAAGCCCTTATTACTGGTGTTTAATAAAGTTGACCTTTATCCAGATCAAGATCGCCAGATGATTTATGAACAGTTACGTCAGTTAGGAACGGGAAAAGAAGGAGAACAGCTACAGGAACTCTTATCTCCCCGAGAGATTGTGATGATTTCGGCTGAACCTGCGCCGATGCACGTGCGCGTTGAGCAGCCTGATGGCGAGATTACCTATGAACGAGAAGCCCAACCGCCACAAGTGGAAAGTCTCAAAGAAGCCATTTTAGACATTCTCAATCGGGAAGGACGATCGCTGCTGGCAATTAATGCCCTGTTACAAGCCCAAAATGCGGAATTACACCTTGCCGAAGAAACCGTCAGATTACAACAAGAGGAAGCAGAAACCCTAATCTGGAACTATGCCAAATATAAGGCGATCGCGGTAGCCGTTAATCCCCTTGCCATTTTTGACCTAATTGGCGGAACCTTTGCTGATTTAGCCCTAATTCGCGGGTTAGCAAAATTATATGGCTTACCCATGACTAGCTATGAAGCTGGCAAACTCTGGCGACGGATTTTAATTAGTTCTGGGAGTTTGCTTTTAGGGGAAATTGGCACCAGTTTCCTAATGGGTGTGGGAAAAAGCAGTGCCATTATTGGCGCAAGTTGGGGCAGCCCTAGTGCCATTATGTCCTATGCAGGCTTGGCAGCCACTCAAGGCGCGATCGCGGGGTATGGTGCTTATAGTGTCGGACAAGTAGCGCAAGAATATCTGAAAAAAGGCTGTAGCTGGGGGCCGTTGGGGCCAAGTACCGTCATTAAAGAGATTCTCTCCCAAGTTGATGGCGATACCATTATCTATCGCCTGCGAGAAGAATTAGGGAATGTTTAGTCATTGGTTATTGGTTATTCGTTCACTAATTACTCCCCTAAAGCAATGCTAGTTTAAGGAGAACTCGCAGTAATTTTCTCCTGTTCAAAAAACTGATGGGCCAACTCAAGAGCGCCTAAACGATCTGTTACAAAATGGTCTCTTGGAATCAACTCAGAAATCTCTAGACGTTGCAGACGATCCTTAATTTTACCCGTTGCCCCAGCAATGATCACTTGACGACCTTTTTCCACGGCATCTTTAACCGCATTTTCTAAAGCTAAAGAAGAAGTTACCCCCAACAAAGGAACTTCACTAACATCTAGAATTAACACCTTATAGTCTCCCGCTAAATCCTGTTGCCGAGAAATTGCTTTAGACACGCCAAAAATCATTGGTCCACTGAGATGAAACAGTAATACCTGTCCTTGGGCTTTTTCTAATAAGTCTTTTTCTTGGGGACTCATGGCGATTTGATCATCAGCATAGGAAATCGCCTTGACATCTTCAGAGCGTAAATCACTTAAACGGCGAATGGTAAGAATATTGGCAATAAAGACTCCTACACCTACAGCAACCATTAAATCGACAAATACAGTTAAAGCAATGACCCCATACATAATTAAGGCCCCTTTCCAAGACACCTCATGGGCGCGTTTCAGGAAATTCCAGTCAATAATATCGATTCCCACTTTCATCGCAATTCCTGCTAACACCGCCATGGGAATCGTTGCCGTTAAATCTCCCGCCCAAAGCACCACGATTAATAAGATTAAAGCACGAGTTAAACCTGATAAGGCGGTTCGCGCTCCCGTTTGAATATTAACCACTGTTCCCATGGTTGCCCCAGCACCAGCAATGCCTCCAAATAGCCCAGAAGCTAGGTTACCTAACCCTTGACCCATTAATTCTTTATCAGAATTATGTTGGCTGCGAGTGAGACTATCGGCAACTACAGAGGTTAGTAAGGCATCAATACTTCCTAACATTGCTAAAACCAGGGCTTCAATCACCATTAACTGTAATTCACTACCACTAAAAGTGGGAACTTGTAGGGAGGGTAAGCCCGAGGGAATTTCCCCAATTCGTCGCAATTCAACATTGGAAAAAGCTACCAGAGAAAGAACTGTTCCTAAAACTAAAGCAACGAGTTGTGGGGGGACAATTCGCTTCCAACGCTTGGGAGTGAGGAAAAGAATGGCAATGGTGAGAAGCCCTAATCCCAACTCAACCGGATTTAAGGTGGATAATAATTCAGGGAGAGCTTTCAAGGTTCCAATAATTCCCCCATCAGGACTTTCATGCCCGAGTAAAGGCGCAGTTTGTAAAATAACTAAGATGATGCCAATTCCCGACATAAATCCGGAAATCACGGTATAAGGCATCAAGGTAATATATTTCCCTAGTTGCAAGAACCCAAATAAAATTTGGAAGCATCCTGCCATCATTACGACTGTAAACGCCATTGCCATCCCTTTTTCGGGGTGAGCTGCTGTTAGTTGAGCAATGACTGAGGTCATAATGACCGTCATGGGGCCGGTGGGTTCGGAAATGAGCGTTGGGGTGCCACCAAACAGAGCAGCAAAAAAGCCCACTAAAACTGCTCCCCATAAGCCGGAACTTGCCCCAGCCCCGGAAGCAACCCCAAAAGCAAGAGCCATCGGTAAAGCAATAATGGCTGCAGTTAGACCACCAAAGATATCTCCTTTAATATTTCGGAAATGGATCTTATTTGTAATGACCATCTTAACTCTATATAAAATTCTCTAGTTTATTATTTCAACATCATAAATTGTTATGTAATCAAAACAAACTGATGTTTTTAATTATTATCATTAATGTTACTTATAAATACTGATAAGAAGGGATTAGAGTTGCTTTAACTAGTTTCACTATAGAGGTAAATCATGCGGATATCATCGGGTAAAACGGTTTCTAATATTTTATAACCCTGTTGTAATCCACTTTTTACCTCTTCGACACTCAGATTTTCTTCTTGCTGTTGTAGATATTCAGCAATCCGTGATTCACTCCAATGAAAGGTTTGTGCCATGATTACCATTAAACGCACGATGGGAGGAAGTTTGTTAAGAGCAATTTCAAGATAACACCACAATGGGGGTGGGGCTGCGTTTAAGTCATAGTTGATTTCCTTAACGGAGGGAACTTCCACTTGGTTGATCGTCACAGCTACCATTTTAATTAACCAGCTTTGTAGTGAATTATCCCCTGTCAGGTCTAACTCATCAAGGTTGAGGCTTTGCATCTCATAGTATAAATGTCGCCAAATCAGAGCAAAAAGATAGTCGGATTGAATGCGCGATCGCGCACTATGACGGATGATTGTATAACTTAAAGGGCTATAGCGACCAAAAATAGCAATAAAATACTTTCCCTGTTCAGGATGTCGCTGTAACAGAGTCAGTAATTCTAAATCGCTATGATGGAATAAGGGTTGAACCAGTGGATGATTGGTTTCTGGAAAACTAGGAATCTGCACGAGTGTTCGTCAACCAAAACAAAGATAAAATAAGCTAAGCTAGCCTAGAGCTAGAGTTTAACCTCATTAGAGGTAATTACCAATTGCACTTTACCGCATCTAAATCGGTTTGTCGGTAAGTTTTGACTGTAATATTAAATGATCTGATTATGGTTTCCGAAATTATTGTTAATATGACTTCGATCGCGGCTTTTCTCCCTGGACTGGATACGGTTTTTTCTACGCAAGGAATTATGGTGATGTTGCTGATCGCCTATGCTGGAGCAATGTGGCTCTTCCTCACCAGTGCACCCAAAGTCCATACCATTATGGTATCGGATTTAGAGGTCGCTCGCCAGTTTTATGAGGGGGTTTTAAATTTATCGATCGCGGAAGTTCCTCTCCATTATTATTACAATTATGAACAGTCTTTAGGGGCAACTGCGATTGATCCCATGTATATGTCTGCGAATACAGGAATTGCAAGTAACCCTGGTTTTGCTGGTTCAGAAGGGCTATGGTATCAACTCAAAAAAAATACTCAATTGCACGTCATTAGTGGTGCAAATTATGGGAATAAAAATCGCCATCGTCATGTCTGTTTTGATCACGATTGTTTAGAAAATATCTTAATGCAAGTGCAAGCACGACGACTAAAATTTAAAGTCCGCCGCACCAAACCTTTAAATTTTTTAGTTAAAGATTTGGATGAACGAGTGATTGAAATGGCAGAAGTTTCTAACTAGTTACTTCTAGATTATTGCGCGGCATATTGTTTGAGAACGTCTAAAGAAATTACTTCTAAAGCGCGAGCATGAGTAGAAGCTAAAACTACCGGTGGGGCAACGCCAGCTTGTCTCGCTTCTTCCCAACGAGAGGCACAAAGACACCAACCATCTCCCGGTTTTAATCCTGGAAAATTATACATTGGTCTCGGGGTGCTTAAATCATTTCCTTGGGACTTTGTATATTCTAAAAACTCTGCTGTTACTCGCGCACAAACTACGTGCAAACCAAAATCTTGTCCGCCTGTATTACAATACCCATCGCGATAAAATCCGGTTTGGGGTTCATGGCAGCACAATTTTAAAGGAGTTCCTAAAACATTGGTGGCTTCAGTCATGGTTGTTTTCTCCATTGCTATTTATGATGATTTTAACTAGCGCGATCGCGCTTTCTAGAGGGGAAATAATTAAGTTAGTTGAGTGCGAAAACGATTAATACTAATTCCTAATAAAAGCATAGCAAATAAGACTAAAGTAATCACATTGGGTAACAGGGGTAAGATCCCCACATCTTTAAGAATTAAGTGACGCGCGATCGCGATATAATGACGCATAGGGTCAGCAAAAGAAAGCATTTGAAAGAAAGGTGGCATACTTTCAATGGGTGCAACTGCACCAGAAAGCTGAATCATTGGCACATTAAAAAAGAAGGAAATTAAAACCACTTGTTGCTGTGTTTGCGATAAGGTTGCTAGTAAAATCCCCAAACCAATAACTACAAAAATATAAATCGCAGAAAAGAGAATAAACCAGCCTAAACTTCCTCGAAAGGGAAGATTAAAAACTAATCCTCCAATGGTAGCAGCCAGAAAAAACTCTCCCATTAGTAAAATAAATAAAGGAGTAATTTTCGCAGCTAAAATTTCCCAAGCTGAGGCGGGAGTCATTAATAATTGTTCTAATGTTCCTACATCTTTCTCTCGAATTACTGTCACCGAAGAAATTAAAGACCCCGTTAGAGTTAACACTAATCCCATGACACCCGGAACAAAAAACCAACTACTAATTAATCCTGGATTATACAAAAATGTTACTTGTGGATTCACTAAAGGGGGAGAAAAAGAAACATTGATTTCACGACTATAATTTTGGATGATTTGTTGAGTGTAACCTTGAGCAATTTGCGCTGTATTCGCATCAACCGCATCAATTAAAACTTGTACATCTGCTGTTTTATTTTCTATTATTTTTGAGCGAAAGTTCGGGGGGATAATTAAACCTGTGGTAATTTTTCCTGTGCGAACTTGGTTCACTAATTGCTTTTCTTGTGGAGAATTGAAGGTCACTTTAAAGGTATCATTTTCAGTTAAAGATGAAATTAACTCTCTGCTTTCTTGAGTTTGGGAATAATCCACGACTCCTAAACTTAAGTCTGTGACGGTAGGATTAAGAGCAAATCCTAAAATTAAGAGTTGAAGAGTTGGCGGAAAAATTAACAGAAAAATAATTTGTTTATTGGTGAATATTTGTTGAAATTCTTTAGTAACCAGTGACCAAAAACGAGTAGCGAAAAAACGACGGATTAAATTCATAATCTAGCAATTCCTAAACAGAGTGATCCCCCCAACCCCCCTTAAATAAGGAGGGCTAGTATATTTAATTAATCTTTTAGTTGCATTTTAGACAGGGTTTTAGTTGAAAGAAATAATAACAAAAGCGCGATCGCGCCGATAATAATTGGCGCATACCAAACCCCAACCCAACCCGTTCCACGCACAAAAGCATCTCGTGTTATTAAAAGATAATAACGAGCAGGAATAATATTCGAAATGAGATAAAGTGGGAGAGGAAAGTTATCAATTCTGTAGATAAATCCAGAGAGTAGAAAAGCAGAGAGAAAACCAGCAATTGCTGTTCCTTGTACCGCAGAATTTTGATTATTCGATCGCGCCCCAATCAAGACACCAAACCCCACACTTGCAATTAAATAAAGCATCGTTCCAAGAATTAAAGGAGTCGGTTCAGTGGCTAACCGTAGCCCAAATAATAAAAACCCGATTCCCATTACCAAAACTGCTTCTCCCATGGCAATTAAAACATAAGCCAAAACTTTTCCGAATAGCCATTCCCATGCTTTTAAATCAGACGCATAGACTTGTAAAATTGTTCCCTGTTCCTTTTCCCGCACTACAGCAATTGCACTTAACATTGACGGAAACACCCACAAAACCACTGCAAATGCACCCGGAACAATATACAAAGATTCTTTTCTCCCTGGATTAAACCATAATCGAATTTCCGCATTAACCGCAGGGGGAGAAGGCTGAGGTTGTTGAGTTTGCACAAAAAAATTAGTCGTGGCGCGAATACTATTTTCTACAATTCGGGCGTTATTGACATCACTTCCATCAACTAAAACTTGAACATCAACGGTTTTATTTCCTTTAATTTTACGGGAAAAATCAGGCGGAATGACCACTGACGCGATCGCGCTTCCTGTATCTAGAGAGGCGAGAGGAGAGTTATCTTGAGTTTCGACAGGCGTAAATTTATTAGTCGCAAATAACCGTTCGACATAACTGCGAGAAAGAGGACTATTATCATAATCGTAGATACTAAGAGGAAGATTTTCGGCTTCTAAACGAATCGCAAAGCCATAAATTAACATCATTCCTAATGGGAGGAGAAAAGCAAGGGCGACTGTAACGCGATCGCGCTTAAATTGAGCAATTTCTTTACGAGATTGAGCAATAATTCGAGAAAACATGGTTATATTTTTTCTTAATCGATCATTGTCGTTAATGTAGCTTGGTGGCAAGCAGTTAAAATAAATGTAAGTATTGTAACTATTACTATCAATTTAGTTAAAGCGATTATGTCATTAACCTCCCAAGTTGTTCATAGCGATCCCGATATTTTAGGGGGAACTCCTGTTTTTAGAGGAACTCGTGTCCCCATGAAAACACTTCTCGATTATCTGGAAGCAGGTGATTCTTTAGATGTCTTCCTCGATCATTTTCCTAGTGTCAGCCGTGAAAGCGCGATCGCGCTAGTTAGAGTT
>JBKHER010000037.1:0-12527 GCA_046540715.1 Halothece sp. | reverse complement strand
ATCCCACCTTCTCCCCATCCCACTTTCATTCTTCCCCCCGAGAATGAAACAGCCCTGCCTTACAAAGGGGGGTTAGGGGGGATTTAGGGGGGACTTTTTACAAATCAGATCATATTGCTATATCAGGTAATTGAAACTAGAGGCATAAGTTCCCGTTTTCAGAGAATTTTATCCTTTGGGACGAGGATATTGAGCCATTAATTCCTGTACTTGTTCGGCGTGATAAGAACTGCGGGTTAGCGGAGAAGAAACCACTTGCAAAAATCCAATAGCTTCTCCATATTCTCGCCAATTTTCAAAGGTTTCTGGCGTGACAAATTGTTTTACCCCAAGATGTTTTTCTGTGGGCTGTAAATATTGCCCGATGGTGACAATATCACAATCAACGTCGCGCAGATCATCAAGAACAGCTTTCACTTCTGCTTCTGTTTCATCCCAGCCTACCATTAAACCAGATTTTGTATAAATCCAAGGGGCAATTTCTCGGGCTTTTTGTAATAACTGCAGCGATCGCGCATAATCGCCTTGGGGACGCACCCGACGATATAAGCGGGGAATCGTCTCCGTATTATGATTTAAAACATCAGGTTGCGCTTTTAAAATGGTCTCTAGGGCGTTCCAATCCCCACAGAGGTCTGGAATCAGTAGCTCAATAGTTGTGTTAGGGGAAATTTTCCGAACTTCTTCAATACAGCGCACAAACTGCGAAGCCCCTTGATCAGGCAAATCATCGCGATTGACAGAGGTAATCACCACATGATTTAACCCCATCTTTTGCACTGCTTCTGCTAAGTGTAACGCTTCTAGGGGATCAGGAGCTTGGGGTTTCTTCTCAAAATCAATATCACAATAGGGACAAGCGCGAGTACAAGCTGGCCCCATAATTAAAAATGTTGCTGTTCCCTTTTGGAAACATTCCCCGATATTCGGACAAGAGGCTTCTTCACAAACGGTATTTAATTTTAATTCCCGTAACGTTGATTTAACTTTGCCAACACGCTCAACTTGAGGGGCTTTAACTCTTAACCAATCGGGTTTTACGACCACGCTTAACTGTCTCCAAAAAGGTACTTTCTCTTATCCTAACCTGTGGGCAAAAATAGTAGCAAGACAGCAACAAGCATCGCTACTGTGGTAGAATCTTAAAGAGGAATACGGGATGTAGCGCAGGTTGGTAGCGCGCTTCGTTCGGGACGAAGAGGTCGTGGGTTCGAATCCCGCCATCCCGATTTAGCTTTTAGTGGCAGATTTTAATCGCGCCTCTTTCGCGATGGGAACTGTAAAGTGGAATTGTGTGCCATTATTTTTCCCTTGGGATTCTGCCCAAATTTCTCCACCCCATTTGTTCACGATTTGACGACAAATCGCCAATCCTAACCCTGTTCCCCCTGTGGTTCGTTGCAAAGCCCCTTCTTCTTGATAAAAGCGGTCAAATACCGTTTCTAGACGGGAGGGTTCAATTCCTCGCCCGGTGTCAGCGATGGTTACTTGAACTGTGTTTTCGGCTTGTGGCGTAGCCGAAAGGGTAATCTTACCCTGGTTGTCAGTAAACTTACAAGCGTTATCGAGGAGTTTGGCTAAAACTTCCACTAGCCATTCGCCATCCACATAAGCAAGGGGAAGATCCGCTTCGGTTTGATTTTCAATTGCTGGTAGAGGATTATCACTATTTTGTCCACGAATGTTACTCAAGGATAATTCAATACATTCCTCAACAGACATCGGTTCTGGATTCCATTCAATGCGACCACTTTCAAGGCGAGAGAGGGTGAGAAAATCTTGAACCAGACGACGCATCCGTTCGGTATCATTCATCGCTGTGGATAACATGACTTGTCGCAGTTCTTCTGACATATCTGGTTCGCTGATGAGGCTTTCTAAGCACACTTGAATCGTGGAAAGGGGGGTACGGAGTTCGTGTCCGGTAATAGCGACGAGGTTAGAACGGGTTTGTTCAAGGGCTTCGAGTTGTTCATTCAGGTTTTCTAAATTGGCATAGGCTTCGGCTTGGGTAAGGGCGAGTCCAATTTGGGGCGCGATCGCCTCAACTAATTCAATATCGTTGTCATCCCAAGGATTGCCCTTTTCTTGACAATGATGGAGTTCAATCATCCCAATAACGTCCCCTTGATAAAGGAGGGGAACCAGTAGCCAGCTTTCAATTTGATTGTCTTTGACAAGAGAGGATAACAGGGGGCTTTCTTGAATAATGGTTTCTAGGTTAGTGTCTTGGATATAAAGGGGGGTTCTCTTTTCTCGAACTTTTTGTAAAAGCGGATTGTCAGCAACGGGCCAAGTTTCTTCTTTAACTGAGACTACATGAGAGTGTAAAAATTCATGTTTAATCTTCGCTGTCGTCGTTTTGGAACGGCAGCGATAGACCAAGCAACGAGAGGCGGATAGGGCTTCTCCCAATTCTTGCACCGTAATTTCTAAAATTTCGTGGATATCGAGAGATTGGCGAATCGCATTGGTTAACGATCGCAGCAATCTTTCTTTTTCTTCTTTCTGCGCGATCGCGCTATAAGCTCGAATCAGACGATATTGCCCGGCTTGCAAATGGGTTAAAAGCCTTTCCACAAAAGGATCAGGCTGGGGTTTTTTTTCTTCTGCTGAGGGAGTTGGGAGGGGTTGACAATACCGTTCACGCGCGATCGCGATTTGTTCTGATAATTCAGGGCGATAATCTAAAACTTTTTCCAGCAAAAGAGAAGCCGCGGTTTGGGCGACTTCTTGATCAAACGTCCAAATGCCCTCAAACCGTCTTGCTGAGTCAACAGAAACCGCTTGCCGATTCTCACTTGACCGACATTCTCGACAAACTAAACAACTGGTAAAGGTTTTGCCAATGACCACCAGATGCCATTCCCTTGCTAAACTATCTTCAGCTGCAAAGTTAATGGTTGTCGAAGGATTATTTTCCTCACTAAAGGACGTATCTGGGGCAGAAAAAATATAAATGTGGTCACTCCTTTTTCCCAGTCGTCGGTAGCGGTGGGCTTCTTGGCGATAAAATCGTTCTTGTTGAAAGCTGGCAATGACCAGTGGGGAATCGAAACTTGCTAAAACCTGATCCTCCATCGCGTGGGAAAGAGCCGTCAAGGAGGATTTAAAGTAAATTTGAGTCTGCAAGCGAGGGAGTGTGTTTAATAACTCCGCCACTAAAGAAGTCGATCTGTCCATTAACAGGAGTCGCTATTTTTTCTCCATCACCAAACGCAGCTCCCCAAGTTGGGGAAACGCCTCTTTCATCTATCCTACAAAAAAACAGCCTCAGTGAGTCGTTTTCTCTGACCAATGGTTACGCCCAAGCGCTTTCCAGTTTCCGAGGGCGTAATCTTGGACTTGGCTTTTTCTCGATTAATTTAAAAGCCCTTGTTGTCCTAATAGGAGTTCTCGCAACAGCGTGAAAATTCCCACCCAAATAATGGGGGTAATATCAACCCCCCCAATGGGAGAGACAATTTTCCGTAACGGGGCTAAAAAGGGTTCAGTGGGATAGGAAACTAAGCTATAGGGGAATTGTTTTAAGTTAATTTGAGGATACCAAGTGAGAACAATGCGGAAAATAAACAGAACGGTCATTATTGCTAAAAATAGCCCTAAACTCCAATTCACAAGTGTTGATAATTCCATGAAACAATTATTAAAATTATTAATAAGTCCAGTTGAGGTCAAATTGATCTTGGCTTTCTACTAGAGAAAACCTTTTCCCTGTTATCCTGTAAAGTAGCATAGGGATTATTCCTGTAACAAATCATTAAATCAGCTAATTAACTATGACACCATCTTTAGCAAATTTCCTTTATAGCTTACTCGCAGGAACGCTAATTGTTGTAATTCCAGCAACCGTGGCGCTGGTTTTCATTAGCTGGAAAGACCGTGTTCGTCGCTCTTAAGCGATGATTGCTTTCTGTAACTAGGCTTGTCCAGGGGGTGGCGTTGAACCAAGCGTTCCTGAATCCCCTGGACAACTTTTATGGGTTACTCTAAATTTGAGAAAGTCTCACGGAAAATAGGTCTTACCATAGAAAAAGAACCTTCCCTTAAAACCACAAGCGAAACCAAGGAGCAGAACAATGGTAAACTTTGGGCTGAACTCAGCCAGTATTCTCGGAATCTTTCTGGCGGTTGCGGGAGCGTCTTTATATTTTATGCGCTCTTTTCGCCCCGAATTGTCACGAGATCAAGATATTTTCTTTGCCGCAGTGGGATTACTTTGCGGTTTTATTCTTTTATTCCAAGGGTGGCGACTGGATCCGATTTTACAATTTGGTCAGTTTTTACTCACCGCCATGGCGGTTGCTTTTGGGGTGGAGACGATTCGGTTACGGGCGGCTACCACAGAACAAGCGAAACGAAGCGCCCCCACTGTAGATCGCGATCGCCGTGCTAGTAAGGTTTATCGCGCTGAAATTGATGATATGGAACCCTCTTTTGAAGAGGAAGAACCGGTAGATAGTCGCCGTCGTCTCCGAGGAACAACCACTGAACGGTCTTATCGCAGCGATCGGTATGAAGAGGAGTCCCCGCCCCCCAGTCGCAGTCGCTCTAGTCGCAGTCGTCGCTCATCTTCTCCTCGTCCAAGTAGTCGGACAAGTTCTGATTTCTATGACGATGATGAAGACTTTGATGAGGAAAAACCTGAAGCTCGCTATGATCGTCGTCGCAATGAATTAGACGAAGAAGACGCGGACGAATATTTACCACCCCGTCGTCCCCGTCGTGATGAAGCCTCAGTTTCTTCTCGTCCCAAACGTAAACCTCGTTCTCGGGATTCAGAACCCAGACGCAGTTCTCAGCCTCCTGTTCGTTCTCGTCCGCCAGTTCCCCCCTCTTTCCCTCCACGTAGTGGGGGGATGAAAGGGGGGTCTCGTCGTCGCCCTTCTCCACCCCGAGAAGATTATGTGGATTATAAACCCATTGATCCCCAAGATAATCATGACGAATCCGATGATCGCGATCAGTTTGATTATTAATCTGAGAACGCTAATTCGATTTTGGCTGGAAAAAAAAAAGATTCGACAAGGGCTGAGTTGGGGAGTGGGAGTGGGTGCAATAAGTCTCCTTGCTGCTTGTGGTTCTCCTGAACTTCCTCAAGGGTCAGCTGGAATTAATAGTCGCTATAATGATCAGCAACCTAGTTTAAGTGGCAATGGGCGTTATTTAACTTGGGTATCTGGTCGTAGCGGTCGCCATCAGGTATTACTCTATGATCTGTCTCAAGAGCAGTTTGTCCCTTTACCCGGTTTAGATTCAGATCAGGCACTACAGGAAAGCCCCAGTTTGAGCCTAACGGGGCGTTATTTAGTATATTTAGTTAGTCGCAACGGTCGTCCTGCCATTGCTTTATATGATCGGATTGCAGAAGAAACAGATATCTTAACCCAGTCCTATCCTCATTGGGTGCGTAACCCCAATATTAGCGATAATGGACGTTATATTGTGTTTGAAACCGCCCGTCGCGGTCAATGGGATGTGGAAATGCTAGATCGCGGCTCCAATGTTGAGCCTGATTTAGAAGAAGGGGCAGAAATTAATCAAAAAGAGAACTAGGGTTTTCTGTTTCACACCCTAGATCCCCCCTGATCTAAGGGCGGGCGCGAAGTGAGGATTGGGGGGATCATTGATAGCAAGTCGGGAAAGACAAAATTTAAACTTTTAAGTTCTGGGTAATTCGTTTCATTGCTTCATTGACATTTTCCCGACTATTAAAGGCAGAAATGCGGAAATAGCCTTCGCCTGCTGCGCCAAAACCAGAACCGGGGGTTCCCACAATGTTGGCGGCGTTCAGCAATTTATCAAATAAATCCCAACTGGAAAGTCCTTCTGGTGCTTGAACCCAAATATAGGGGGCATGAATGCCACCATAAACAGTTAACCCCGCTGCAGTGAGTTTTTCCCGAATAATTTTGGCATTTTCGAGATAGAAGTTAATTAGGGCTTTCACTTCCTTCTGTCCTTGTTCAGAATAAACTGCCTCAGCGCCGCGTTGTACAATGTAGGAAACCCCATTAAATTTGGTGGAGTGGCGACGATTCCAAAGTTGCCACAGTTGCACCTCAGAGCCATCAGAGGCTCTTGCCGTTAGGGTTTTGGGAATGACGGTAAAAGCACACCGCGTTCCAGTGAAACCAGCATTTTTGGAGAAAGAGCGAAACTCGATCGCGCAATCTTTTGCCCCTTCTACTTCATAAATAGAATGAGGGAGACTCTCATCAGTAATATAGGCTTCATACGCTGCATCAAATAGAATCAGCGCATCTACAGATTTGGCATAATTAACCCAGTCCTGTAAATGTTCCTTGGTGGCAACTGCACCAGTGGGATTATTGGGAAAACAGAGATAAATTAAATCGACATTCTGATCTTGGGGAATTTGGGCGGTAAAGTTATTTTCAGCAGTGATGGGAATATAGAGAAGTCCCTCATATTTCCCTTCCTCTGTCACGGGTCCAGTATGTCCCGCCATAACATTCGTATCGACATAAACAGGATAAACTGGATCAGTCACCGCGATCGCGTTATCATCCCCTAAAATATCTAAGATATTCCCCGTATCACATTTTGAGCCATCGGAAATAAAAATCTCAGAAGCATCAATATCACAACCACGCTTTTGATAATCATGGGAAGCAATTTTTTCCCGTAGCCATGAGTAGCCCTGTTCGGGGCCATATCCCTTAAAAGTAGCGCGATCGCGCATTTCTTCTACCGCTTTGGACATCGCATCACAGCAAGCCTGCGGTAACGGTTCAGTGACATCCCCAATTCCCAATTTAATAATATCGGCATTGGGATTTTCCTCAGCAAACTGATTGACCCGTCGGGAAATTTCAGGAAACAGGTAGCCTGCTTTCAGTTTCAAATAATTTTCGTTAATTTTGACCATAGGAATAACTTTA
Source organism: Halothece sp. (assembly GCA_046540715.1). Classification (GTDB taxonomy): domain Bacteria; phylum Cyanobacteriota; class Cyanobacteriia; order Cyanobacteriales; family Rubidibacteraceae; genus Halothece. The sequence continues at coordinate 5,622 of JBKHER010000037.1, read as the reverse complement.
CTGTACAAACAATCAACCTAGCTAACTCCCCAGTCTATCTCATCACTAAGCCCCTCTCCTTGCTAAATTGGAGGAAGACTCTATAATTAAAACTTCTATAAAATTGAAACCCTATGTTTGATGCTCTCTCAGAAAGTTTAGAATCAGCTTGGAAAAAACTGCGCGGTCAAGACAAAATTACCGCCAACAATATTAAACCCGCCCTGCAAGAAGTTCGACGTTCTCTCCTTTCAGCAGATGTCAACTTACAGGTGGTTAAAAACTTTATTGCCGATGTGGAAAAAGCGGCTCAAGGTGCAGACGTAATTTCTGGAGTTCGCCCTGACCAGCAATTCATCAAAATTGTCAACGATGAACTGGTCAAGGTAATGGGAGAAAGCAATGTTCCCCTCGCCGAAGCCGAAACTCCCCCCACAATTATTCTGATGGCAGGGTTACAAGGAACGGGGAAAACCACCGCCACAGCTAAACTTGCCCTTCATTTGCGTAAACAGGAGCGTAGTTCCTTAATGGTGGGAACCGACGTATATCGTCCGGCTGCTATTGACCAATTAAAAACCCTTGGTGAACAAATAGACGTTCCTGTGTTTGAAATGGGAACGGAAGCCAATCCCGTAGAAGTCGCCCAGAAAGGCATCGAGAAAGCGCAAGCGGAAGGAATTAATACCGTCATCATTGACACCGCCGGACGCTTGCAAATTGACCAAGACATGATGGCGGAACTGATTAGCATTAAAAATGCCGTTTCTCCCCATGAAGTCTTGTTAGTAGTGGATGCCATGACTGGACAAGAAGCCGCCAGTCTTACGGCAACCTTCCATGAACAAGTGGGCGTAACGGGGGCAATTCTCACTAAACTTGATGGCGATACTCGCGGTGGGGCGGCGTTATCCGTGCGCCAAGTCTCTGGACAACCGATTAAATTTATTGGGGTCGGGGAAAAAGTAGAAGCCCTGCAGCCGTTTTACCCCGAAAGAATGGCATCTCGTATCCTTGGCATGGGCGATGTGGTTTCTCTGGTAGAAAAAGCCCAAGAAGAAATCGACATGGCAGATGCCGAAGCCATGCAGGCAAAAATGATGGAAGCGCGGTTTGATTTTAACGACTTCCTGAAACAAATGCGCCTGTTGAAAAATATGGGATCATTTGGCAGTGTGATGAAAATGATTCCGGGGATGAATAAACTCAGTGGCTCTGATTTAGAAAAAGGAGAAAGTCAACTCAAACGCACTGAGGCGATGATCAACTCCATGACCAAGCAAGAACGGGAACAACCAGAGTTATTATCTAAATCTCCTAGTCGTCGTCGCCGTGTCGGAAAAGGAGCCGGATATCAAGAGAAAGACGTAACCAAATTAGTTAATGACTTCACCAAAATGCGTTCCATGATGCAACAGATGGGACAAGGGAATATGGAGATGCCTGGTATGGGTGGACTCGGCGGAATGTTTGGCGGTGGCGGCGGTCAACCGCAACCCGGATTTCGACAACCAGCCGGTGCTGGCAAGAAGAAGAAAAAGAAGAAGAAAAAGAAAGGTTTTGGGGAATTATGATCTATCCTTCAGGTGGGGAGAGAGGGAGATGGGGAGATGGGGAGCCGTTTACAGCTTGGGTTTTGCTAATTCTGGACGTTAGGAAAGCAGGACTTTTTAGGGCTTTTTTCTTAAGAAAAAGTCAATTTAATTAAAAATTATAAATTTTAAGGCTTTTCTTTTCCTTGAAGGTTATTTTAGATTTAAAGTTAAAAATTACCAGTAAAACGCTAACAACGAAGCTATGACAACAACTGCGCTAGGGAAATCCCCCTTAACTTCTCGTTTAGTTAACGGAATTTTAAGCATTAAACCGATTTATACCTTAGCTAAATCACGGGCGCGACAGATGATGATTAAACGGGCTGAGGAAATTGGGGTTCCTTGGCGCGATCGCGTTGCCCAATTGAAACAACATAATTGGGAAGAAGAACTGGCTTCCATTCAAAATCCCCAGATCAATTATCCCGACTATTATCTTACGTCTTTCCATGCCTATGAGAAAGGGAATTTAAGTTGGGATGCTGCTTTAGAAGTGGAAGTGGCCGCCTATGCGGTTCATGCTAAATTATGGGGAGATACTGGGGCTGACGGCGATCGCCGCTTGCGAGACAGTTATCATCAGGTTTTAAAACAAGAACTCCCTGAGTTTAACCCCAGCGCGATCGCGGATTTAGGCTGCAGTGTTGGCATGAGCAGTTTTGCCCTACAAGAGCAATATCCTAACGCTAACATTACAGGCATCGATCTTTCCCCTTACTTCCTGTCAGTGGCTCAATATCAAGGAAGAGAAAAAGGATTTAATATCCAATGGCATCATGCCGCTGCGGAAAAAACGGAATTAGCCAGTAACCAGTTTGATCTGGTTTCTGCTTTTCTCATCTTCCACGAACTCCCTCAAAACGCAGCCCATGCAATTTTTGCAGAAGCAAAACGACTTCTCAAGCCGGGGGGATATTTCTGCTTAATGGATATGAATCCGCGATCGTCGGTTTATGAAAAAATGCCTCCCTATGTCTTTACTCTCCTCAAAAGCACTGAACCTTATCTAGACGAATATTTTACGCTTAATTTAGAGGAAGCTATGCCAAAAGCAGGCTTAGAAGCGCCAAAAATCATCCCCAATAGCCCTCGTCATCGGACAGTGATCTCAAAACGACCCAAGGGTGAATAACGCTTTATTCAAAATCGATCTGAATTCTGTAGCACTGAATACAAAAAAAAACCTAAGTCAGTCTCTAGGATGATTCGAGAGCGTGTAATGTAGATCAGGAATCAGTATAAGGAAAAACTAATGCCAGAAACTGCCCAAGAAGTCCTGCGAATGATTCAGGACGAGGATATTAAAATTATTGACCTCAAATTCATTGACTTACCCGGAATTTGGCAACACTTCTCCATTTATCGCAGCGAGTTAGATGAAGACTCTTTTACCGATGGGGTTCCCTTTGATGGTTCGAGTATTCGAGGGTGGAAATCGATTAATGAGTCGGACATGATGATGGTTCCAGACCCCACGACGGCTTGGATTGATCCCTTTATGAAAGAAAAAACCCTCAGCATGATCTGCTCCATTAAAGAGCCACGGACTGGGGAATTTTATGATCGTGATCCACGTACTGTTGCCCAAAAAGCTATTGATTATCTCATTTCCAGTGGTATTGGCGATACTGCCTTTTTCGGCCCTGAAGCGGAATTTTTCGTCTTTGATGATGTTCGCTTCGACCAAACCTATAACGAAGCCTTTTACCATGTAGATAGCATTGAGGGACGTTGGAACTCTGGGCGAGAAGAAGCTGGCGGCAACTTAGGCTATAAACCTCGCTATAAAGAAGGTTATTTCCCCACCTCACCCACAGACAGTTTGCAGGATATGCGAACGGAAATGCTATTAACCATGGCAGACTGTGGCGTTCCCATTGAAAAGCACCACCATGAAGTAGCAAGCGGTGGACAGGGCGAGTTAGGTTTCCGCTTTGCAACCATGGTCAAGGCAGCGGATTATTTGATGACTTATAAATATGTCATTAAAAATGTTGCTAAGAAATATGGGCGCACTGTAACCTTCATGCCCAAGCCTATCTTTAACGATAATGGTTCGGGAATGCACGTTCACCAATCAATCTGGAAAGATGGACAGCCCTTATTCTGGGGAGAAGGGGGTTACGCAAACCTCAGTGAGATTGCTCGCCATTATATTGGGGGTCTTCTCAAACATGCGCCTGCTGTTTTAGCTTTCTCTAATCCTTCGACCAACTCTTACAAGCGGTTAGTTCCCGGTTTTGAAGCGCCAGTGAACTTAGTTTACTCTCAAGGGAATCGTTCGGCTTCGGTTCGGATTCCATTAACGGGGACAAATCCCAAAGCCAAGCGGTTAGAGTTCCGTTGTCCTGATGCCACTTGTAACCCCTATCTTGCTTTTGCTGCCATGCTGTGTGCTGGCATTGATGGCATTAAAAATAAAATTGAGCCACAGGAGCCTTTAGACGTAGATATTTACGATCTTAGCCCCGAAGAGTTAAATAAAATTCCTTCCACTCCCAGTTCTCTCGAAGCGGCGTTAGAAGCATTAGAAGAGGACCATCAGTTCTTGATTGATGGCGGTGTCTTTACCCAAGAGTTCATCTATAACTGGATTGAGTATAAGTTGGATAATGAAGTGAACCCCCTTCGCTTACGTCCCCATCCCTACGAGTTTGCTCTCTATTACGATGCTTAATCAGAAATCGAGAACTGTCATCCTATCTTAGGGTTAAGCATGACATTTCCCCCTCTCTCTCGGAGGGGGATTATTATAGTTATTCCAATTATTTTCCGTAGTGCGACCGTCTCGGTCGCTCCTAGGGAGCAAGATGCTCCCACTCCTAGGGAGCAAGATGCTCCCACTCTCAGCTTGATGGTTTTTATTTGGAATGACTATATTTGTGATTGGGTAAATTATCAATAATTAGCGGCTAAATCAACGAGGCGATTACTATATCCCCATTCATTATCATAATAAGAAAGAATTTTGACAAAGTTACCTGCCATGACTTTGGTTGAGCCTAAATCAACAATAGAAGAATGAGGATCAGCGACACAATCAGAGGAGACTAATGGTAATTCACTGGTGTCTAAAATCCCCTGCATTTTCCCTTGAGCATAGTTTTTGAAAGCCGTATTAATGTCTTCGACGGTGACAGATTGTCCTAACATGGCATTCAAATCAACTACAGAACCCGTGGGGGTGGGAACTCGTAGGGCAATTCCATCAAGTTTTCCTTTTAGTTGTGGTAAGACTAGCCCCACAGCACTGGCGGCTCCTGTACTGGTTGGGACAATATTTTGAGCCGCGGTGCGTCCTCGTGTCCAGTTGGGGTGTGCCATATCAACGATTTCTTGATCGGCGGTATAAGCGTGAACGGTGGTCATCCAGCCCTTTTCAATGCCAAATTCTTTGTCGAGGATGTCAGCAATGGGGGCGAGACAGTTGGTGGTGCAAGAGGCAGCGGAAATGACGCGATCGCGCTCTCGATCAATACTATTTTCATTCACGCCATAAACGACGGTTGGCACATCTCCCCCTTTCGCTGGTGCGCTGATAATCACCCGTTTCGCGCCGGCTTGAAGGTGCATTCCTGCTTTTTCTGCGGTTCGGAACACTCCTGTAGATTCGATCACCACCTCAACTCCCATGTCTTGCCAAGGTAAAGCAGAAGGGTCTTTTTCTGCCAAAATAGGAATCGATTTCCCCTCAACCAGTAATCCTTGCTCATTGTGAGAAACTTCCCCTGGAAAGCGACGATAAACGGAATCATACTTTAATAAATAAGCTGCTTGGTCAAGGGAAAGGGCAATATCATTAATAGCAACGACTTCTACTTTCGGATGAGAGTGAGCAATCCGCATGAAAGCCCGTCCAATGCGACCAAATCCGTTAATTGCAACTCGTGCCATGGTTATTCTCCAGATTCTTAGTAATATCAGTATTTTTGCTTCCTTGTAGCTAGTATATCGGTATCAGCAATGACAAAATCACCCTTTTGAACAATTGGCGCTACAGTAATCCAGTCAGAGAGCCATCCGTTTCAAACGGATGGATGAATGGCAC
>JBKHER010000036.1:0-12708 GCA_046540715.1 Halothece sp. | reverse complement strand
GGTTAGTTTGTTGCAGTTGTTCGAGTAAAATGGATGCAATCTTTTTAGAAGCCCCTGGCTCACCGCGAATCTGTTGTAAGCGCGATCGAACCGCTAACCGTTTATCGGGATGTTCCAGCCAGTCCAATGCAATTTCAGCAACGGGATCTGGCTGTAATTTTCCCACTAACTCTGGCACAACTTCCTCTTTTGCCCAAATATTGGGCCAAGCAAAAAGGCGTTTTTGTCGGGAAATAAACCAGTTAATCACTCTGGCAAACCCACTGCCGACTAAGGGAAGATTAACCAGCACTCCAGGAAGCCCATCCCAGGCTCGCATCGCATCTAATTGGTAAGTGGGGATTAGCACTACCATTGGAATGGCTAAAGCCCCTAATTCGGCAGTATTTGCCCCGACAGTGGTAAAACAGAGAGAGCATTGGGCAAGGACATCATAGGCTGGAGATTGGGTCCAGAGTTTAATTTTTAATCCCGTATTCGTTTCGAGATAGGGTAATTCTTCCTCAGGGGTTACTAATTTGGCACTGATTCCCCCTAACTTTTTCACCAATGGATTATTTTTCGCACTGGCATATTTAGCAAGGGTTTCTAGGTCAAGGGTGGGCGCAACTGGGATGATAAACTCAGTTTGTGGGCGCTGAGTATGGAGAGATTGCGCGATCGCGATCATTAAGGGCACTCCTTGCATCAGTTTCGCAGGTTTTGAGCCTGGTAAAAGCCCGATTAATTCTGCGCCGACTTCAAGAGCTAAGGGTGCGGTTTTTTGGTTGAGAGCAATTTGGGAATCTGCCATGATGTCACCGACGATAGTAAGTTTGTGGCGATGAGATTGAGGAGCTTTTGGGATTAAGTCGGCGTTCATCACTGCAAAGCGATCCACCCAGGCGTGCCAGCGTGTCTCCCACTCTGCGTAGATGACGACGGGATATCCCAGCCGTTTAGCAATCACAACTGGGAAAAATTGATCTCCCCCTAAGAATAAGACGATGCCTTGCTCATACCAGTTCCAGTGATCGACAGTTTTTCCCCAAAGGAGAAATGGAAAAAAGGCTTCTGGCCCTTGTACCCTGGTCACACCTGGAATTGACTGAGCTAGTTTGACCTCCTGACCTGTAGCGTGAGGGCAGGGGGATAACACGACAGAAATTCTAATTCTCAGTTGTGGAGATTGATGAGACTGCAATGCTGCCACCACTGGACGCACCCAAGTGGAAAGTTCCCCTGGCCCATTACTGAGGATGAGAACATCAACAACATCCGTCTCTGACATAAAATTAATTTACACTTCTTAACCTAACTCACTGACATGGGAATCGCCCAGAAATTCGCAATCATAATTGATAATTCTAAATTATAACTCCATAACTAATTATCAATGCTGGCGCGTTGGACTTGTTGCCACAAAGATTCAATTTCCGCTTTGAGGTGGAGGAATTTAGCTTGTTGATCCACTTTCATTAAGGATTGCTTCACTTTTACCGCTTCTTGATTGTCTTCCTGGTCTGGGATAGCTTCTACCACGGGTTTCGATATCAGCGCATTAGACATAGTTGGGAGCCTTACTTTTCCAAGAGATAACGTTTTATTTCCAGCCTACAATCATAACTTAAAAATAGGCTTAAGTTTCACTAACTTTGTGGCAATTTAGAAACTGGCTATTATACAGTCAAATTAAGGAACGGAACCCTAAGCAAAAGTGACTCGATTGCCTATGACATCAGTTGTCATCATGGCATCATCTTAAGGAATTTCAAGAATAATAAATTCTTTTTCAGGGTAATAACTGCGGAATTGAGCGCGATCGGCTAGCACTGCAATAATATTAAGAGAAATATCAGGAGACATTCCTAAATCTTCCCAAGGAACCGATAATTCTAAACAGTCATTAAAGTGAAATTTTGCCCGTGTTCGACAGCCAAACCAGCGATGATTTTCGGCAGCTTGTTCTAACCAAACCGTTTCTTCTACCATATTAATTCCTAAGTGATGATGGTATAAGTAATTTAAAGGCGGATGTTGAGGAACTTTTTTTAACGGAATGTAGCTATTAAGGACTGTCACCCCAGGGTAAAACCAAAATAAATGTAACTCTGGAGGGACATTGGTTCCGGGTTGCGCCCCTTTTTTGAAGTCAAACCGAAAATAAAAGTTAAGGTGATCTAAACCATACCAGATTCTTTGCACATCGCTATTTATGTGCATTGCACCGGTTGTTCCTACATCAATTCGTCCCGCTTTATCCCAGTCTTGTTCGTCTGCAATCCCATCAACAAAGGGATGAATAAAACTTAAAGGCGGATGAGATTTTTTTCTTTTATGGGAGGCAAGAGGTTGTTTTAACTGTTCAGGAATAGGTAAGTTAAGGGCAGTATAAATTTGCGATAAATGTTCTCGAAAAAGTTGATCAAAAATGGCATCTTGGTTTGAGGAATGTCCTTCTCCTAACCACCAAAACCAATCTGATCCTTCAGCAGCATAAAGGGCTTCCCACGCTTGAGGATAGTTTTCTGCGGTGGCTTCAGGATGATTAGCTAAAACATTTCTGGCTTGGGCGAGTAATTCCCAAGCCTGATTTTTAATGGGATCGCCAATCCAAGTGTTAAGATTCCCATTGACCCAAGAACCACTATGCAGTTTTTCTGTCGGTAAAGTAGCTGTTGCGGGGAATTTGTCGATAAATTCGGAAACAGTGACCAGTTCTATCCCTTGATGATCACTGAGATGTTGATAAAGGGCTTTTAAGAAGGGATTTCCGTCTTGATAATACTGTTCCCAACAATTTTCCCCGTCTAAAGCAATGGTCACTAACCAAGGGTGTTCAAGGGGTTCACCAAGACGTTGCGCGATCGCGCTTAAGCGACTAATAAAATCTTTCGCCGCTGCTTTTGGGGTTAATTTACTATAAGTAAAGCCAATTAAATCTGATAGACGGTGATCCCGAAAAATAACGGTTAAATCGCCATTTTCGGTAGGAAGCCGATAGGGACGATATAATAATTCTGGCGCGTAGAGAGTTCCCCGTTCATTGCGATGGAAAAAATGGTTGAGCGTCCAGCCTAAAATTGCTTCATCAGAACATAACCACTGAAAGCCAGCTTTAGTAATATGAGGTAAAATTTCAGGGCTAATCGCTTGTTCTGAGGGCCACAATCCTTGGGGTAACCTATCGAAGTAATGTTGATGAATGGCTTTAGCTTTTTCCAGATGACGAGGGATATCTTCAGCCCAAGTAAACCGATGTTGTGGCAAATTTAAGTCTGGAATGGCAACCCTTGCCACATTGGTATCGGCAATTAAGGGAAGAATGGGATGAGTATAAGGACTTGTGGTTAATTCTAATTGTCCTTTGTCTTGTAACTGTTTATGTTTCGGGATAATCTGATTAATAATTTCTTGCTGTTTAGCATAGATTTTTTGGCGATCTTGTAGGGTAAAGCCTTTTCCTTTTTCTAATAACGCAGCAATTTCAGGATCATCCCAAAATAGGGGATCAATCCAAGCTAAATTATGCCAAGCAAGGAGATCGCTATAATCTTGATTCTTCCAATGATATAAGCACCAAGTTGCCCCATGGTCTTTTCTTTGTTGATATAGTTCTCGGTAACGAGGATGAGGATCAATGAGGGTGCGATAGTTGGCATCAAAAAAGTGATTAATGATGTATTCTCGCTGCTTACGAGTTAATTTCTCTTCTGGGGTTAATGTCAGCTTGAGATAGGGATCTAACGCTCTTCCTTGACCATACGCTTCTAATTGGTGAAGCAGAGAGGGGACAAGATTAACTGTCTGATGCAACTGAGGATAACGTTCTAGGAGTAGAATCAGATCCAGATAGTCTTTTGTGCCATGGAGGCGCACCCAAGGAAGATGATAGTTCCCTTGGGAAGAAGCATAAAAAGGTTGATGCTGATGCCAAACGAAAGCGACGTAGAGGGGATAAGCCATATCAGCCTGATACAAATAAAGATAAAATGTACAGGCGTTTTCAGAGAACGTCTGCACATAATTCAACAAGGGGAACACACTTAGCACTGCCTTCCCAGATTAGATCGTTATTTAATCCACAATAGCAGGTGCATTGGGTTTGGCTAAGGAGACTTGCTGATCTTGATTGTCGGTTTCCTCTTCGATGAGGGAAGCACTTTGTAAGACTTCAGTATTAGCAATAGAACGATTAGCAATGGTAAAGAGAGGATTGGATAAAATCCCAGCTAAAGAAGTCACTACTAACGACAGGACTAAACCCACTTGTAAGGGGCGCATTCCTGGAAGTTTCCAAGTGATCGGGGGATAGTTACGAACCGTGTCTGACATTTCTTGTGGTTCTTTCACCACCATCATTTTTACCACGCGGATGTAGTAGTAGATGGAAATGACACTGGCAATGAGTCCCACAATCACTAAGCCGTATAAACCAGCTTGCCAACCTGCCCAGAATAAGTAAATTTTACCAAAGAAGCCTGCTAGGGGCGGAATCCCACCTAAAGAGAGTAAACAAATGCTTAAGCCTAGGGTTAGCAGGGGATCTTTTTGATAAAGTCCAGCATATTCAGTGATTTGGTCAGTTCCCGTGCGGAGAGAGAACAGAATTAAGCCTGTAAAGGCCCCGAGGTTCATAAAAAGATACACCAGTAAATAGAAGACCATGCTGGCATATCCCGCTTCGGTGGCTGCCACCATTCCAATCATGACAAATCCTGCTTGACCAATGGAAGAATAGGCAAGAAGACGTTTCATGCTGGTTTGGGCAAGGGCGACGGCATTCCCTAAAATCAGGCTGAGAATGGCTAGAGCCGTGAAAATTAAACGCCATTGGGGTTCTTCGAGGGGGAAGGTAACCACGAGTAAACGAATAGAAAGGGCAAATCCAGCCGCTTTGGATCCCACGGATAAGAAGGCGACAACTGGGGTGGGTGATCCTTCATAAACATCAGGAGTCCATTGGTGAAAGGGAACTGCGGAAATTTTGAAGGCAATCCCTGCAATCATAAAGACAAGCGCGATCGCGCTGGCTAGTTCTCCCCCTTCCATTTGGGAAATAGCAGTTGCTATTGCGGGAAGGGTAGTTTCTCCCCCCGATAACCCATACAGTAAGGATGATCCGTAAAGAAAAATGGCGGAACTGGCAGCCCCAATTAACAGATATTTTAAGGCGGCTTCATTAGAACGTGCATCACGCTTGGTGTATCCTGTCATTAAGTAAGAAGAGATACTCAGAGTTTCTAAAGACAGGAAAATCATTACCAGTTCATTTGCGCCACTGAGGAACATTGCCCCCACTGTTGCGGTGAGCATGATGGCGATAAATTCTGATAAGGCACTGCCACTTTGTTCCACATACCGCACCGACATTAAGATGGTTACGGCGGTCGAAAGGGCAATAATGCTACGGAAAACGATACTCAGATCATCGCCACTGAAGCTGCCGAGAAGCGCGATCGGGTTTTCGGGATTCCACTGGAAATAAAGGGCAACCACCGACAGGAGTAACCCCCCAATGGCAACATAGGGCAGTCCCTGTGCGCGATTACGTCCCACAATTAAGTCGGCAACTAAGACGATTAAGAGAGTGGCAATGACGATTCCCTCGGGTAAAATTAAACCGACATTGAGTTGATCAGAAAAATTAGTTGCAAAGTCCATATTAAGCTGACGAATAACAGATGATTAATATAGCGTACCAAGATTCAGCATAACAGCAGATTGATTGACTTTCTATCTAGTCCACAGGTTAAACGAGGGAAGAGCAAGCAAAAGCCAGATTTTTACTGCCATTTAAGTCTTAGGTGTTGGTTCAACCACTCCCGAACGCGAAACGCCATTATGCAGTTACCAAAATCCATCAAGGGACAAATTCTGTTCTAACTTGTTCTCCCTGTATTCCTTGCACTGAAATGTTCTCCTTGCTTAAATTGCCACTGGCTTGTTCGCCACGGCTGGTAACAGGGGGATCACTTTGTTCATAAACGACGCTCCCTTGAGCTTCCATTTCTTCTGTGGGAAGATTCCAAGTTAAACGATTAGCAGACAGTTTAGCTTGATTGGCTTGGCTAAGACCACGGACATTCCCTTCAAATTCTGCAATTTCGGTGTCTAAATCAATTTCCCCTTGATTGCCGCTTAATCTCATCTGATCTTCACGATGAAATAATTCTAGGGGTTGGGTGCTACTAACAAGGTTACGCTCTAAATTCCAAGTGACAGCGTTACTCTTGGCTTCTAAGGGGGGATCAGTGGCGTTAAATTCGACGTTGTCTTTTAGGGAAACCCTATTTTGAGCAAGATTGACATTGCCAGAATTAGCGGTGACGCGATCGCTGATCTCCTCAGTTTCAGGATCGTACCGTTCCACTTGTAAAGGCTGATTACTCTTAACCAGTTCTTCGGCGACTAGCCAATTCAACTGTTCTCCTTCTAACTTCAGAGGGGGATCCTCCGAGGTTCCTTTCACCTTCCCTGTTAATTCTAATTCTTGTCGATCAGTATAGTATTTCCCCTCCTCAGCGGCTGCGTTAAAGCGAGGATGATCCCCTGTCATTGCTTCGGGAATAATTAATAAGTTCTCTGCTGGCAACCATTGAATATTTTCCGATTTCAAGACTGCATCATTGCGAGGATCCCTAGCAACCACTTCCCCTTCTAAATTAACTTGTTCCCCATCATTAATAATTTTTCCTTGGTTTGCCTCAATTTCTAAAAAGACTTCTCCATCTTGATAGAACTCACCTCTGACGGTTTCTAATTCTGCATTTTGATTATCTTCCCGATAAACCACGCGATTCACTTCCAGTTGCCAAAGATTATTCCCCTCTTCATCGACTTGGTTAAGGGTAGCATTATCTAAAATTAATCGTTCTTCGATCACTTGTTCCTCTGCATCTTCCTCGGAGGGAGGGGAGGTGGGTTGATTATTTCGGTTACAAGCAGTAGCCGTCAAAAGAAACCCCCCAATTAAAACCCCAGTGATGGCTTTGTAACCAAGTAACCGAGGCAAAATTGGGGCTAGGAATGAATTACGATCCAGAAGAATCTTCATCAAAAATTAAAGTCGGTAAGGTGCGATAGGGGGGATGGGAAGGGCTAGGGTGATTATTATTGGATTTCGGTGGTTTTTGGATTTCTTCTTGAATTTGATCGAGATCGATATAGCGATCTGCGACATTAATTAAACTATCGCTGGTCATTGACCGCAAGCTCACGACTTCTACCCTAGCACCGCGATAGCTGACAGCATCTACAGCATAGGCTAAATCCCCATCGCCACTGACTAAAATAGCAGTATCATAAGCGCCGACTAACGCCATCATATCCACTGCAATTTCTACGTCGAGATTAGCTTTTTTAGAACCATCAGGTAGCTGAACTAAATCTTTAGAAATGACGCGATAGCCATTACGACGCATCCACAGCAAAAATCCTTGTTGTTTTTCGTTGGTACTATCCACACCGGTGTAAAAGAAAGCCCGTAATAGTCTTGAACCAGAGGTCAGGCAAGATAATAATTTGGTATAATCTATTTCTATGCCTAATTGCAAGGCAGCGTAAAATAAATTAGAACCATCAATAAATATCGCAACCCGACCACGATTTTCTAGAATTTGTTTCGGTGTAAATACCGGATCGTGATCAAAGTTTTCCAGCATTTTATATCCTCGTTTGTTATTTAATTTAAGTCAGTTTATGAAAAATTGAGTTTATGAAAAAAGTATCTATCCCTACCTTACCCAAAACTGAAGGATTTGTAAGCCTACAACGGATTTTCTTCAGGAAGTTCTAACCGTAAAAACACAGGCTTCGCTGTTCCTAAGGGTTGTCGGGGCGGCAAAATCCCCCAACGTTTATGGGTTTGAAAAGATAGTTTCTGATGAAAAGATGTCGAATCGTTGAAGTCAACGTTAAACCCTAATTGTTGATAAATTTGGGTGCTTAGAGTGGGGGTGATGGGAGAGAGGAGATAAGCACTCAAACGGATCGATTCTAATATGGTGTAGATGACTTCTTCCAACTGTTTTTGTTCCCCTTGTTTGTATAAACTCCAAGGGGCTTGTTCATCAATGTATTTGTTACTATGACTAACAAGCTGGATAATTTCGCTGCAAGCCAGACTAAAACTTAAGTTGTTATAGGCTCGGGCGACGCGATCGCTGAGTTCTTTTCCAATTTGTTTCAGGGGATGATCCTCAGCAATCTCTTCACCTTTCAGATTTGGGGTTTCATTATTGCAATATTTATTCGCCATCTTCAGTGTCCGATTTAACAAGTTGCCAAAGTCATTGGCTAAATCGGAGTTTAAGACATTGACAAAGCGAGTTTCGTTAAAGTCGCCATCTTGCCCAAATTCAATTTCCCGTAGAAAGTAATAGCGAACAGCATCTGCGCCATAACGTTCTACAAGGGCAATGGGATCAAGAGTATTGCCTAAACTTTTCCCCATTTTTTGCCCATCCTTGGTAAGAAACCCATGGCCAAAGACTTTTTCTGGGGGAGTAATGCCAGCAGACATCAACATTGCCGGCCAGTAAACGGCGTGAAAGCGCAGAATATCTTTTCCGATCAGGTGGACATTGATGGGCCACCAACGGGAGAGGGCGTTATCGAGGGTGGGTTCGTCATTAGGGTCAAGCAGGGCGGTAACATAGCCTAAAAGGGCATCAAACCAGACATAAATGGTATGTTTAGGATCTGGTGGAACCTCAATCCCCCAATCAAGATTTATGCGAGAAATGGAGAAGTCTTGTAATCCCTGTTGAACAAAGTTGAGAACTTCCTTGCGCCGACTGCTGGGTTGAATGAAGTTGGGATTTTCTTCATAAAGGGCTTCGAGTTGGGCTTGATATTTGGAGAGGCGAAAAAAATAGTTTTCCTCGTCTCGCCATTCTGCTTTCTTGTTGGTATGGATGGGACAGTAGCCACCATTGACTAACTCTCTTTCCTCTTTAAATTCTTCACAGGAAACACAGTACCAGCCTTGTTTTTGGGCTAAATAAATATCATTATTGTCCCAAACGCGCTGGAAAAATTCTTTCACAATCGCTTCATGACGTTCGGCAGTGGTGCGACTAAAGCGATCATATTGGATGTTTAGTTTTTGCCACAAGGTATCGAAACTAGCCGCAATTTTATCGCACTGCGCTTGGGGGGATAACCCTTTTTCTTCGGCAGTCCGTTGAATTTTTTGCCCGTGTTCGTCGGTTCCTGTGATTAGTAGGACAGCATTTTCTTCTAACCGCTTAAACCGCGCGATCGCGTCTGCTGCCATGGTGGTATAAGCACTACCAATGTGCGGAACATCGTTCACGTAGTATAACGGGGTGGTTAAAGAAAAGTTTTCTTTTGTTTTTTCGGGTTCCATATAGACTTATTATCGTTTGTTATTCAATCTCTCCTTAATTTAAGACTAAACAGGAAAATCTTAAGGTTTATTTTATTTTTGTGAAACTAAAGAGATGAAGTTTTTTTGGAGTTATTTTATCTTTATTTTTCCGTGATTGATCCCATTGATCCTGATCATTACCTCTCCTTATAGTAGTTTATTTTCAAAAATCAAATTTAATAAAGTTATAGCGAAAATTGAGAATTTATGGTTCTACTTTAAGAGATATTTCAGATAACGTCAATTCAAAAGGTGTAGGGAATAATTAAAGAATTGCTTAATCTTGAAATAAAACGTTAAGATTTTTTAAGGTAGAGCTACTTTTCTCATCAAATGTAATGTCCGACCAACAACCCCTTAATCTATCTCGTGGGTTTCTGCAAACCTTGGGAACAAAACTTTTTGTCTATTTTGAAAATCGTATCCCTGAGGAGGCAGCAGTGGTAGTGGTGAGTAATCATCGTAGCTTTATGGATCCCATGATGCTAATGGCAGGATTAAATCATCCCCTTCGCACTGTCTGTCATCACTATATGGGAGAAGTGCCAATTTTACGAGAGACGGTGCAAATGCTGGGCTGTTTTCCCTTAGAAAATTCTCCACAACGAGGAACAGCATTTTTACGCCGTAGCATTAACCTTTTACAACACAATAGCTGGCTTGCCATGTTTCCTGAGGGGACGCGACCAATGGTAGATTTAACCACCCCTACGGAAATGAAACCCTTTCAAGAGGGATTTGCTCATTTACTCTTGCGGGCAAAAGTGTCCAATTTAGTGATTTTGCCGATCGCGATCGCCTCAGAAGAAGAACAAGTCACTCAAACCATTCCCCTAAAACTCTTATACTGGTTTGACCCTTCTGAAGCCCTATTTAATCAATGGTCGTTACATCCCATGGTAGTCTATCAACGAGCCAACCTTCTCATCGGTCGCCCTTACTGGATCACCCCTAAACTCCAGCATCGCTATCGTGGAAAAAGAACTAAAGAAGGGATCTCACACCTTACCAATTATTGTCAAGAAGAAATTAAACACCTTTTACAAACAGGGTGTTATTAGTCAAATTATGAATCAGTCCACTCAACCTTATTTTTTTACCCCAACTGCATCTTATCCTGAGTCTCCGCTTTTTATCTTCTTGCCTGGAATGGATGGAACAGGGGAACTGATCCACACCCAAACCGAAACCCTAGAAAGATGTTTTGATTTGCGTTCTCTAGCGATTCCTCCTGACAATCAAAGTAACTGGGAGGAGTTAGCTACTGCTGTTATTGAGTTAGTGCGACAAGAACAAGCCCAGAAGCCAGAGTCAACCACCTATTTGTGTGGGGAATCTTTTGGCGGTTGTTTGGCGTTAAAAGTCCTTGAGAAAGTCCCAGAGTTATTTGATCGCATTATTCTGGTTAATCCTGCTTCCTCTTTTCAGCAACGCCCGTTTTTAGGTTGGGGGGCGGTGGGAACAGGTGTGATGCCTGAACCCCTTTATCGCTCTTCTACTGTCCTCATTTTGCCATTTTTAGCGGCTATGGGACGAATTGAGCCACAGGATCGTCGGGCTTTATTAAATGCGATGAAATCAGTTCCCCCGCAGACCGTTCGCTGGCGCATTTCTTTGTTAGAGCAGTTTCGGGTTGATCCCAAGCGATTAGAAGCCGTCACCAGTCCTGTTTTATTCATCGCCGCTGCTTCTGATCGGATGTTGCCCTCGAAACAAGAAGCGCAACGACTTAGCCATTTATTTCCAGCCTCACAAGTGGTAATTTTACCTAATAGTGGTCACACTTGCTTATTAGAACGGGAGAATCGCCTATGTGACATCTTACAGGAAGCAAATTTCTTGGAAAAACAAGCATTTGATCAACTTTGCGCTGCCTCTTAGCAGTTTTTTGCGAAAATAAAATGAGATCGGTTAATAAAAATTAATATCTAGATTCATCATCTATAAGGAGAAGAGCAAACAATGGTGCAGATGCAACAGTCATTGAGAGTACCAAAAGATTATATTGATCCTGATGGCGGTTGGAATATCAATGTCAAGATGTTTCTGGTTGCTTGGGCAATGTTTATCTTATCCCATTGCGGTTACTGGCTTTGGCATTGGGAAGGTTGGGTTTGTTTTTGCATTAATGTTTTATGTCTGCATTTAGCAGGAACGGTTATCCATGATGCATCTCACCGAGCAGGGCATCGCAATCGGGCGATTAATACGATCCTAGGACATGGTAGTGCGTTAATGTTGGGGTTTGTATTTCCTGTGTTTACGCGGGTGCATTTACAACATCATGCCCATGTTAATGATCCTAATAATGATCCTGATCATTTTGTTTCCACAGGGGGCCCTCTTTTTCTGATTCCAGCGCGATTTTTCTATCATGAGGTTTATTTTTTTAAGCGTCGGCTATGGAAAAATTATGAGCTTTTAGAATGGTTTGTTAGTCGTTCTTTGGTGGGAATGGTAATTTATTTATCGTTGCAATATGGCTTTTTTGAGTATGTGATCAATTATTGGTTATCAGCAGCGTTGGTGGTGGGTTGGATGTTAGGATTATTCTTTGACTATTTGCCCCATCGTCCTTTTCAAGAGCGCGATCGCTGGAAAAATGCCCGCGTCTATCCCAGTAAAATTCTTAATCTTCTCATCTGTGGACAAAATTACCATTTAGTCCATCATCTTTGGCCCTCGATTCCTTGGTATAAGTATCAGCCTGCTTACTATCAAATGAAACCCTTATTGGATGCCAAAGAGTGTTATCAGTCGTTAGGCTTATTAGAAGGGAAGAAAGACTTTTTCGGGTTTATTTACGATATTTTTCTTGGGATTCGCTTTCATAAAAAAAGAGATAAAAAATAAATTATAATTTCTAGGAAATCCTATGATTGTGAATCGAAAAACTACATAATAATAGCAAGAGCCTAAAGTATGTATAAGAAAGATATCAAAGCTCTTGAGAAGCAAGCTACTTTATGGTGGCCAGAAGACTTAAAAAATGAAGCAGCCAAAATCAGCGTGATCCCTAAACTGCTAGATACACAAGATGATTTTATTTCTATTCTTCAGTTATCTAAGGATTCACCTCTTCAGATTTTTGATTTGATCGAATCTAGCCGTTTCCCTGCCAATCTTTTTTTGAAGCATTTAGTAGTATTAGCGGATTATGGTGGTGAGACGATACAAAGGCTAAATCAAAACTTTGCAGATGTCTTTGAAGATTCTAATGACAGCAACCAGAGTATGATGAGGAGTTTTTTCAAGGAGGAACAATTTGAATATAGCAATATGATCTCATTTGTAAAAAATAGCTTAACTTCAGATCCCCCCTCACCCCCCTTATT